>NZ_QESS01000004.1:45418-128968 GCF_009012935.1 Wolbachia endosymbiont of Nasonia oneida
TTTACTGGCCTTTCTATTAGTGAGATTGAAGAATTAAGTGTGAACGGTACAGAGTAATTTCAAAGTGCATTTGCAGTTGGAACGGATACATTTAATGAGAGTCCCATTTCACGGTGTTCAAATCTACTCCTTCTTGTACCATCTCCCAAAGTGGGCTCATTTCTCTCAGTCGGCCAACATTTTTAGCAACAAGATCTGCTGCATACAAAACTTCTTCTTTAGTTGTAAATCGGCCTAGGCCAAATCTAATTGATGAATGCTCAAGGTCATGGCCATTATTTAGCGACCGTACGACATAGGAAGGCTCAAGAGATGCAGACGTGCACGCAGAACCAGAACTTACTGCTAAATCCTTGATTGCCATGATGAGAGACTCACCCTCAACATAAGGAAAGCTCAAGTTTAGGTTGCCAGGAATTCTATTTTCATAATCACCATTTAAAACGATATCAGGAAACGCTTCTTTTATCTTGTTATACAAAATATCCCTTAATTCTTCCACTCTAGTTGTTTCTTTTTTCATTTCTTCTCTAGCAATACGTGCCGCTTCACCAAAACCAACTGCAAGAGGTGTTGGAACTGTTCCAGAACGCATGCCTCTTTCCTGTCCACCACCACTAATTAGTGGTATCAGCCTAACACGAGGATTCTTTCTACGTACATATAATGCGCCTATTCCCATAGGTCCATAAATTTTGTGGCTAGAGAGACTCATAAGATCAATGCACATCTCATTAACATCAATTGGAACTTTTCCAAAGCTTTGAGCTGCATCTGTGTGGAAAAATATATTATGCTTTCTACATATTACACCAATTTCTTTGACAGGCTGAATTACTCCGATTTCATTATTTACCATCATCACTGAAACCAGGATTGTTTGATCAGTAATTGCTTCCTCAAGCTTTGATAAATCTATAATTCCGTTTTGCTTAACAGGCAAATATGTAACTTTAAAGCCTTCATTTTCCAGATGCCGACAAGAATCCAGAACACACTTATGCTCCGTGCAGACAGTGATTATATGATTTCCTTTATTTTTATAAAAGTGAGCAACGCCCTTGATTGCTGTATTATTTGACTCAGTTGCACCTGAGGTAAAGATAATTTCTTTGCTATCTGCGTTCACCAGATCAGCGATGTGTTTCCTTGCTTTTTCCACTGCTTCTTCAGCAGTCCAACCAAATGAATGGCTGCGAGAGTGTGCATTGCTGAACTCACCAAAGTAAGGTATCATCACCTCTAAAACACGGGGATCCACTTTAGTAGTAGATTGATAATCAAGAAATATTGGTAATTTTATTTTAGCATCATGTATTTTTTTACTTTCAACATTCATAAAGCTACCACAGAGACAAAATTTACAACCATTTAATAGCACTAAAACTTAATTTTTTCAAGATATAATCTTGCATCAAGTACAAAAGTGTCATCCAAGTAGCTGACACATAACTGTACGAACATTTATTTGCGAAAGCAGTGTGTTAAATGTTATAGCCAGTTTTGCCTCAAACACAAAGGCAGTGCCCAGACACTGGGATGACACCCTATTGGTGGCAATTGCTTCCAAATCATAATGTTTGTACAGCTGTGCGCCGTGCGCTGGAATCCGTTTTAGCCCTTATCTATATCTCAGTTCCACCAACAGTTATTGCGTCGACTTTGAGTGTCGGCTGACCAACTCCAACGGGCACATTTTGTCCATCTTTCGAGCATGTGCCAACACCAGGATCTAACTTTAAGTCATTACCAACCATAGATACTTTTTTCAACACTGTTGGACCGTCACCAATTAGTGTTGCTCCTTTTACTGGCTGTGTAATTTTGCCATTTTCTATTAGGTAAGCTTCCGAAGATGAAAAAACAAATTTTCCTGACGTTATATCAACCTGCCCACCACCGAAATTTACTGCATATAGACCTTTCTTTACGCTAGATATTATTTCCTTCGGTGTATACTTTCCGGGCAACATATAGGTGTTTGTCATGCGCGGCATAATAACTTCTTTATAACTGTCTCTTCTACCATTACCAGTTGGGCTTACACCCATGAGTTTAGCGTTCATATGATCCTGCATGTATCCTTTTAGGATCCCATCCTCTATCAATATATTATAACTGGGTGGAGTGCCTTCATCGTCTACGCTGATAGAGCCGCGCAAATTGGGCAGAGTTCCGTCATCAACTACTGTGATGTCACTAGCTGCTACTTGTTTACCCACAGAATTTGAAAATGCTGAGACTTTTTTGCGATTGAAGTCGCCCTCAAGTCCATGACCCACGGCTTCGTGTAACAATATTCCTGGCCAGCCTGGACCTAAAACGACTGTCATTTCTCCGGCTGGAGTTGGAATTGCTTCAAGATTTACCAGTGCTTGTTCTAACGCTTGGTTTGCAACTTCTTTCCACTTTTTCTCAGAAATAAACTTACTATAAGAGTCCCTTCCACCATGCCCTGCAGAACCTCTTTCGGTACGGCCATCTTTTTCTACAATGACTAGCACATTAAAACGTACCAGAGGCCTGATATCGCTTAATCTGTGATCACCCTTTATTATTTGTACAACTTGCCATTCTCCACTTAGAGTTATTTTTACTTGCTTCACGCAGTTATTTTTGGACCTTACATACTCATTAACCTCATTGAGTAGCTTAATCTTTGAATTCAGATCCATTTCATTTATAGGGTTAATCCTCGAATATAGGCTTTTTGTCTCTTCGTTTAAATTTATTGAATTTGTCTTGTTTAAAGACACTGAGCTTTTTACCATAGAAGCAGCATTACTAATTTCTTTTTCGCTGATCTCAGAAGAACAAACGAAAGATGTACTATCTTCACAAAAAGACCTTAAACCAAATCCCCTTCTAGTATTCAAGTCCATGTGTTTTAATATGTTATCCTCAAAAACCAGGGACTCCGACTGGCAAAATTCTAGAAACAGCTCACCACCATCGCTATTGCTCAAAGCGTTATTGACTATTTTATATACGTTATTAATATTAACATTGTTTTGAGCAAAAAATATTTGATCTAGATTTGGCATTACCTTTGAACTAAAAATTGTTTAAGTATATTATTTAACTTTAACATAGTAAACTATAAAAAGCCCGGGTGGCGGAATTGGTAGACGCGCTAGCTTCAGGTGCTAGTAACTTTTTAAGTTGTGGAAGTTCAAGTCTTCTCTCGGGCACTCTTAGCTTCCATATTGCTTATTGAATTAATTAATGTTATAATATAACATATTAGGTAATATTTATGCTATGTATGGTGAAAAAGATAAGTTAGCCTACAGAAAGAAGGTACGAACTTACTCGAAACGCTTAGTTACTACACTATCTACTATCTCTTTCATTGGATACATAGCGGCATTGGTCTTGAATATTCCTGTCTTAAGTCTGTATTTTAGTATTGCCGGCACTATATTCAGTGCACTTTCGTTTGCTTTAAATATATGGTCACTAAATGATCATTCCCGACAACAGAATCTTAATAAGAAATCTGGCATAAAAAACACTCCAGGACAAAAAAAGTTAACAAAGATCTATCTTGATATAGCATCCAGTGCTTCATTTCTAATAGGAGGTATTGCATCTATGTCGCTTTTTGAGTCTTCTGTTATTTATTTTGTTTCTACGCCTTTTTTTATTCTAGGCTGTGTTATTATGGCAGCTAATATCGTTCAAACTATGATTAGTGAACCACAGACAAAAAACGCCCTTGAGAATCTCTCTTCAAATACTGCAAGAGTACAAGCTTAAGTATTAACTTATACAGGAATATTAGCTATATAATTCCACTGAAGGAAGCCATTCAAAAGAGTTCGATGTAATTAGCGTCAAAAAAGTGTAAGCAGAAATTGTGGGCTTATTGGGGTAGGAGCGCTTAGTACTCCTACTTCCACATCAATTACTTGAATAATTGCTCAAGCTATCAAAATAAAAGTTTTTATTCAGTAATTTGTGTATAAAGGGTACTATTTTACTGGTAGTAAAATAAATCAGAATGAAGTCTATTTTATTAACGAGGCCTTTATTGGATTCGTTCAATACAAGAAATATATTGAGAAAGTATGGATACAAAGTTTTTATAGAACCAGTATTCACAATAAAGTACTTAAATCCTGATATATCTGCGCACGAATTTGACGTTGTAATATCCACAAGTAAAAACAGTGTAAAGGCTTTTAGTCAAATATGTAAAGAGGATGACTTTCCGATTATTACAGTTGGTAATTCAACCATGCAGGCTGCAAAAAATTTGGGATTTTCTGATATAATCTCAGCAGACAGCAACGTCGATGGTCTGATATCATTCATAAAAGCTCACTATTCAAGTGCAATAAAGTTCTTATATATAAGAGGACAAGAAGTATCATGTGACCTAAAAAAGAGATTATCTGAAGAAGATTTTAACGTAAGAGAAGTTGTACTCTATAAAACAATTATAAAAAGGAATCTAACTAATAGGTGTAAAAATTTACTATTGGATGGTAAAATTGATAGTGTTGCTTTTTTTTCCTCACAGACAGCAAGGATATTTTGTTCATTAGTTCTAAAAAGTGGGCTATCTCATGTGATGAATAATGCAGTTGCATATACCATGAGTAAGAACATTGCTGATAGTTTAAAGTTAATCAAATGGAAAAAAATTATAACATCGAGGTTGCCTACTGGAGAGAGTTTAATTGATATAATGAATAAGGATTGCTGATGCTAAAGATTGCAACTTGGAATGTAAACTCCATACGTAAAAGAGTTAACCAACTTTGTAGTTTTATAGTTGATAGTCAGATAGATATAGTTTTGCTGCAAGAGATAAAATGTACAGAAGAGCAATTTCCTTATGCAGAGATAGAAAAGTTAGGATATGAATATGCTATCTATGGACAAGTTGCAAGAAATGGCGTTTGTGTTTTATCTAAATATCCAATACTGGAGAAGTTTAAGATTGATATCGTAGAAGGTTATCAAGAAGCGCGTTATATAGAGTGCATAATAAAGCACAATAATCAGAAGGTAAGGGTGGGAAGTGTATACGTTCCAAACGGTCAAAGCCCGGACTCTCAAGCATTTGAATATAAACTCAAGTTTTTTGATAATCTATATGAAAGGATGAGCACTTTGTTAAAGAATGAAGAGTTAACTATTATAGCTGGCGATTATAATATTGCACCGGATGAAATTGATGTTTTTGATTCAAACTTATTGAATGGCCAAGTGTGCTTTCATATAAAAGAACGTGAGAAGTTAAGAGCGATCTTGAATCTTGGGTTTAAAGATGCGTTTAGAATATCTCACCCAAATTTGCAACAATTCACTTGGTGGCATTATCAAGGCAATTCACTCAGAAATAATCAAGGAATGCGAATAGATTATATGCTGTTATCACCACAAGCTGTAGATAAATTGGAAACATGCTACATAGATGATAGATTGCGTAAGCTAGAAAATCCGTCTGACCATACTCCTGTTGTATGTGCTATAGAATAATAGCAGATCTCTTACACAATTCACTTTTGGCAAACCTGAGTAGTCTTACCTTTGCTGCTCTGTGGTTCTTCCCTTCGTTTGTTTTCCTTTCCTGTCCAAGATTGATCGCGCTGCTCACTCTTTTCGTTTTCCCTGTTGTTTCTCTGGGAAATTTGCTCAGGAACAGGTTGTTGTTCACTCTTTTCTTTTCCTTGGGAAATTTGTTCAGGAACAGAGGTACCTTTCTCAACTTCTGTAACTGGGGTTTTTAAAATATCATCAATGCCCTCGAGAATTTTTCCATTCAGTTTTTCTCTCTTTTCTGTATCATTTTTATCTTGTGAGTTAGGGTCATACAAAGTACCTTTTTTGTTATTTGAAAAAAGAACCTCCACTCCTCCTTTTATGGCAAATATTGTGCCGATAGCAGTAAGAACTACTCCGAGTGTAGTAGGACCAAAAATTAACATTGGAATAGTGGAAAGAAGGACAGGAAAAAAGATCTTGCTTAAGAACGTTGTTACCATCTCTTCATCACTGAGTGGTGGTTCATCCTCTTCTTTCTTGTCTTTACCTAAGAATGGTATTTTTTCTTTCATCCCATCCATAAAGGAGCCAGAAATATTTTTCGGGTCTATTTTGATCCCTCCAATTAGCAGCAGCAGCATTTCCAATACAAACTTTATGGATGAATCTTTAGCTTCTGTACCGCGTATATCAGCTACACAGTCATCTACTACTTCTTTTATTTTACCATTCTTGAGATTCTCCTCATTAGCTAATTTTTTCTCTCTAATTTTCTCAAATACGGAAAGTAAAAACTGAGAAAAATTCTCTTCACTGAGTGATTTTATATCTTCTGGATTGACATTGTTGAATATCTTTCCACTATTCTCAAATACAAAAGTAAAAATTTTCTTTTCATTTTCATCCTGTAATCGAGGTAACCGTTCCTTTAATGACTTCAGATCACTCTGTAATTTTTGTTTTTCTTTCAATTTCTGTTTCTTCTTTTCTATTTCCTGTTCCTTCTTTTCTATTTCCTGTTTCGTTTGCTCTTCTAGTTTTTCTGGATTTTTAAAAATATCTAGGAAAGTACGATAGATTAACTGATGTTTCTCTTTTTCAAATTTAAAAACTTTCTCATCTTTGTTAGTTACCTGAGTAGGTAACTTTGGAGGTTTTGAACTTTTTACTTGTGGGCCTATCATGGCTGACCTATTTGCATTTGCTATGTTCTATTCTAACATATTTTTCGTATTAGTTCAAATGATTTATACTCCTAGAATTCACGATGTTTAAGTCATAATTAAGGGAATTTAGACCCCAGTTGTCGCCAACTTTTATTTCTACTTCAAGTGGTACAGAAATTTCTATTGCATTTTCCATTATATCTTTCATAAGTTTTGCTGTTTCTTGTACCTTTTCGTCCTCTACTTCAACCAGTAGTTCATCGTGAACCTGGAGGATTATTTTACCTACTTTCAATTGGTCAAAAAGCTGAATTGTCGCACGTTTTATTATATCAGCAGCGGTTCCTTGCAGTGGTGCGTTTATTGCTGCCCTTTCTGCAAATTGTCTTATATAAGGAATTGTATTGTTTATGTCTCTTACAAAGCATCTCCTGCCAAACAAAGTTTCTACATAACCATGCAATCTTGCGATAGACACTGCTTTTTCCATATAGGCCTTTATTTCTGGGTAACAGGAAAAATAGTAATTAATGTATTCAGCAGCTTCCGCAATGGTAATTCCAAGCCGCTTTGCAAGACCAAATGGGCTAATGCCATATATAATTCCAAAATTGATGGATTTTGCTTTGCGTCTTAATTGCTCATCTATTTCTTGCACTCCAAAAACTTGCCTAGCGGTGATCTCATGAATATCTTGTCCGTTTGCAAAAGCTTCTTTAAATGCTGCAACGTTTGCAACGTGTGCCAGGAGTCTTAACTCTATTTGTGAATAGTCAGCAGAAATTATCTTATGCCCTTTTGGCGCAATAAATGCTTGTCTGATAAGATTTCCCTCTTCGCTTCTGATAGGAATATTCTGTAAATTAGGATTGCTGGAGCTCAGCCTTCCAGTTGCAGTTGCAGTCGTTGAAAAGCTTGTGTGTATTCTACCATCAAGTGGATCAACTTGCTTTATTAATGCATCAGTGTAGGTGCCTTTTAATTTACTTAAATGTCGCCAATTTAAGATTTTACTTGCGATTTCTACCCCTTCTTCTTCGAGTGCCTCTAGAACTTCATAATTGGTGCTATACGATCCAGATTTTTTTGACTTTTTCTTTTTATTAAGCCCCATTTTGTTGAATAAAACATCACTTAATTGTTTTGGCGAAGCAATATTAAATCTTTCTCCTGCCAAATTATATATCTCATCTTCAAGCACGGCAATTACCTGCTGAAATTTATCGGACAGCTCCTGTAATTTTTGTATGTTCAGTAATATCCCATTTTTCTCCATATCAAATATTACTTTCATAAGTGGCTTATCGAAGCGCTCGTAAATTGTGAACAATTTTTCCTGAAATAACCTTTGCTTTAGCTTTTCATGAATTGCTATTAAAGTTTTTGCCGAGAAAATTTCTGCATTTTCACTCAAATTATGCGCAACTATGTTTGGAATGCTGTGGTCATGCTTTCCTGTATCCAAGCTATACGACATTATCATCAAATCATCAACTGAATCTAGCATCTTCTCTACTACAGGGAAGATTTTCCTGATCTCTTTAATGTTATGTATTATTTTAAGCACCCCATTTGAGAGTAAAGTTGAGTTAATTGTAATGAGTGCATCTTGTATGCTGTCTTGCTCTATATAAAAAATATTACTTTCGCTATAAGATAAGGAAATTTTGTTTAATAAGTTGTCTTCAAAGTGGCAATGAATTGCAATTTTGCCTTCGTATCTACAATGCTCCAAAAATTTCTCTAACTCTTCACTACTATATTCTGTTTTCTTTTCTGTGCTAGATCCATTGTAAGAAAAAAGCTTTTCCACTTTCCCTATTAAGGAATTGAATTCATACTTCTTTAAAAAGGATAACAGTTTTTCCATATTTGGAGGGCGAACTTCATATTTTGCAATATCATGTTGAAGGTCTACTTTTTCGCATAGTGATAAAAGCTCTCTTGAAATTAGTGCTTTTTCCTTATGTTCGGTAAGAATATTACGAATCCTCGTTTGCTCGATGTTATCAATGTTCTCTATAATATTATTCAATGAATCAAATTCATCTAGTAATTTAGCTGCAGTCTTCGGACCTATTCCTGGAACACCTGGAATGTTATCGGATGCATCACCAGTTAGAGAAAATAAATCAAGAAGCTTGTTTGAATTTACACCAAATTTTTCTACTATTTGTTTTTCATCTATGTATATATTTTTAATGGGGTCGAATATTAAAATATTGTGGTTCAAGAGTTGAAACAAATCTTTATCTGATGAAACGACTACCACTTTAAAGTCTTGGTGGTTGGCGTATTTTGCAGCTAGTGTTGCGATTATATCATCTGCTTCATAACCTTCAATCTCTTCATAGCTGAGGTTAAAAGCTTCTACCGCTTCCCTCAGTATGGTAAACTGTGGAGTTAGATCCTCAGGAGGCGTTACTCTGTTCGCTTTGTACTCAGGATATAAATCGTGCCTAAAATTCTTTTTTCCTGCATCAAGTGCTATAGTTAAATAGTCCGAATGGGCAATGTACTTAAGAACCATATTCAGAAAGCCATATACACCACCTATTGGCATTCCTGTTGTGGTAATTAAGTGAGGTAGTACATAGTAAGCTCTGAAAAGAAAACCATAGCCATCGATGATTGTGAAAGTTCTTTCTTTCATTGTAGATATTTATGCGTGCTTTTGATGGTCCACTATTTAGCTGAGAAAATCAAGTTTTTGTTTTTCTGCTTTTGAGCGTTGTAAGAGATTTTACCGAAAATAGCATTCATGATGGGGATGTACACATATGTAATATCAAAACCTAGTAGAAGAAATTTGACCTTACCCAGAAAAAGTGGAGAGAAAGTGTGGAATGTTTTTTACAAAAAGAATGATGCATCAAATTGTTCTGGAATGCAATAGTTAATAGTGACGTTGTTTGTTATAAAAAATTTCTATGTATTCAAATATTGCAGTTCTAGTTTGTTGAGCAGAGTGTTGTGAAGTATCAATAAGTATTTCTCTTTTCAATGAGCTAAAGAAGCTTTCTGCAACAGAATTGTCGTAACAACAGCCTTTATTACTCATCTATATTCTTTACAGCTAAGAGATATTGATACCCTTGCGCAGTATATTGTGAACCTTGGTCACTGTGCAGCAGTAGATTTTTAACAGGTTTACGCCTATTAATGGCCATTAATAAAGAGTTCATAACCAATTGTTTATTTATTGCACTACTCATTAACTACCATACGTGAGAATTATTGCTGCCAAATATAGCCATCCCTCCTTGGTTTTGATGTAAGTAATCCCATACTTTATTTGGTTGATCAACAATAAAGTTTTGATCTAGTATATTGGGAGCTACAGCTCTATTATCTGTTTGTTGTTTTTTAATTTTAAACTTTCTTCTCAGTATAGCCCTGATGTCATTTTTCTGCATAATACTTTGCACCGTTTTCAAATTGCAACTTTTACCCAAAGCCTTCAATTCAGCATGAATTTTAGGAGCTCCATATCTACATTTAGAAACTTGATATATTTTTTGAATAGCTGCGAGTAGCTCTTTATTTGCTGATTCTCTACTGCTTATTTTTCTTGTGGTCCACTTATAGTAGCCACTAGCAGAAAATCCTACATAATTCCTGTACTTTATAGCAGTTACTATATAAAAAAATATTTTACTCTTTTTGACTGGCCAGGGCTTTTTTTTAAATGTCTCTTTCCCTTGTTACTCTTGCTTTGTAAATCAAACCTCTCTTTGTCGTAAGGAGCCATGTTACCTCTACCTGGAAATGCATTTGCCGCTGACTTTTTTTCGTTATATTTCTTCATCCATTTTCCTAATACACTATCCCTTATTCCTAGATCTCTTGCTACTTTTGCAACTGGTTGACCTACCTTTCTTTGTTCATTTGCCAGCTTAACAGCTTCCAATTTGAATTCTGCCGTATATTCTCTTACCATTTCTAATCCTCCAAAATTTTATTTTACCCAAAAAAACTCTTTTCTTTCTCTCCACTTTTTCTGGGTAAGGTCACTATTTCTTAAGTAATTTACACTTCAGAGTTTATCTGCTTTAAAGTTTACTCTATTCTGTTTCAGCATTTGTCATAAATCCTTAATTATTTCTGACTTTTTAGTTCAGTTTTTAACCATTCTTTCCTTAACTTAATGGCAGTGACAATAAGCCTATCTATCATTCTGATGTGATTTCAGTTTTGTTTACGTGCAAACTCTCTAATCCCACCTTGTAGTTAGGATAAATTAGAGAGACATTAAGATCTTTTTTAATTTTAACATTACTTACTTTTTTTGATCCTAAATAAAAACTCTGTGCATAATCTGGTAACTCAATTGGCTCTGGAGGGCTAATATTGAGAAGTTTGGCCGCATACATTATCACTTCAGATTGTGTAGTGGGTAAATCGTCTGCACAATTGTATATTTCACCAGGTTTTATGTTTTGCATGGAAGAAAATAAAATATTCGATATATCTTCAACGTGAATACGAGAAAAAAAATGCCCTTCTTTTTTCACATTTCTTGCTTTGCCAAGCTGCAAGTCAATTAACACGTTCCTACCAGGGCCGTATATTCCAGCTAAACGAAAAATATGTACAGGCAATCTGCTATTTAGCCACTTCTTTTCAGATTTAAGGCGCTTTTCTCCTCTGATTTCTATAGGTTTTGTTTTAGATTCCTCATCAACCCAATTACCAGAGTGATCACCATAGACGCTAGTTGCAGACAAATAACCAAGCCATTTAACATTTTGCAGGCAATTACCGTATCTCTCCACAACATCATCGCCATCTGGAGGAATAGAAATTAAAACGTGCGTTGCGCTTTTAAGCAGATCTTGGCTAACTTTCTCATAATTACAGAGGATTACATTTTGTATATTTTTACTTCTTGATGTGCCACTAACTTTCCAACCTAAGTTCAGTAGTTTTTTCGATAAAAATTTAGCTACATATCCATAACCAAAGCAAAATAAGTGCATGAAAATTAATTTTTAAAGTTCTTCTTGATAAATTCTACTCCTAATTTTATTCCCTCTTCATTGATAATATGCCCTAATCCATGAATTGGGTGCCCTTCAACATTTACTCCATTTTCTTTCAGAGCTTTAACCGCTAAGTCGAGGGACGAAAAAGGTACCACGTCGTCAGCATCACCATGGATAACACATATGTTAGGTTTTGATTTGATCTCTGGTGCAGTTTTTGAAGGTAAAAGAAACCTACCAGAGTATGCAACAACTGATGCACAGGATTGAGAGCGGGTGAGAGCTGTATGTATTGCAAGCATTGCTCCTTGAGAAAATCCAACTAAAGAAAGTTGCGTATCTTTTAAATTAAGCTCCTTTAATTTTGTATCAATGAAATGATTTACAATTGATGTAGCATTTTTTACTCCATTATATAGCGCTTCCTCACTACGATCTTCCAAGCTAAACCACTGATAACCGTCACCTATTTCTCTCTTAAACGGAGCATTGGGTACTGCAAAATATGAACCCAGTAAAAACTTGCTCATAACTTTAGCAAGGTGAATGAAATTATCGCCACTTGAGCCCCAACCATGTAAAAAAATAATCAAATTTTTCTTATTTCCGCCTGCACAAATTTCTGGGCCTTTAAGTTCAATCATTTCTTTTCCTTTTGCATTTATATTTTTATTTAACACTAATTTTCAAATTTGTAAAACCAATGTGCAATTACGTTCCCGATACTATAGCTAAAGTGACTTAGGTTCATCGACGATTTGAAAAACCGTCATTCCGCTACTCGTTAGCGGCTGAGATACCGCGAATGAATCGCGGTATGACGTAGGATTGCTGTCATTCCAGTGCTTGACACTGGAATCCAGGAAACTTAACTTTACACCAGGTAATAAGAACTGGATCCCAGTGTCAAGCACTGGGATGACACCTCTGGGCACTGCCGTCATAAAGGAACCAGTGTCAGCTACTTTCATGACATCAATAATTGACCTCGACTTACCGTCCAACTAGAAAGTTGTATATAGAATGACAGAAATCCAGATGTTATTTATTTACTTTCGATCTTTTCTATCAATTTTTTAACTAAGCCTCTTAGCTTTTTACTGGATTCATCAAGCTCTTGAATCTGCGAGCTGCGCTCTTTCATTAGTTCCTTATAGTTACCTCTTATGTAGTCAATCATTTCCTTCATCTGAGCAATCATCTTGTTAACATCCATACTGCCCAAATCAGGTATCATGCCAGGCATAGCCCCTTCTAACATACCGCCAGCCATAAGCTGCTGAGACATTTGCATAAATGGTTTTAAAGCCTGATTAAGCAATTCAGGATCCTTGGCTAATTTTTCTATTTGCTCTTTGCAAGTATCCATATACTGCTTCATAAATTCATCTTCTTGCCCTTTGTCTATCATAATTATAACCTACCTAAAAATACGTGTCCTTTATTATATATTATTTTAAAATTAAAAACAATACAAAATACCTGTCACAATTGCATTAATACTTTTTAAATAATAAAAAATGCTCCTTTGCTTATAAAGGGTCACATACCTTCTTTAACCATTCCTTATCTTTTACGCTATTTTCTAAGTTTTTATAGACAAATTGATGGTAGCCATTTATCCATTCAATTTCATCCTTAGTAAGCATTTGCACATTTATTAGTCTTCTATCATATGGAATAGAGGTCAGTTGTTTAAAGTTTAAGAAGCCATTCTCTTGCCTGTCAACATATATCAGATTTTCAATTCTTATTCCATACTCTCCCGGAATGTAATAGCCAGGTTCGTTGGAAAGTATCATCCCTGGCGTGAGTTTCACTTTATTACTTTTTGATATTGCTTGTGGTCCTTCGTGTACTGATAGGTAACTTCCTACTCCATGCCCTGTACCATGCATATAGTCCATTCCAAATTTCCATAAATGCGTACGTGCTAATATATCCAATTCTCCACCAGTAGTGCCAGGAGGAAAGATGACACTTGCTATAGCAATGTGAGCTTTGAGTACTATTGTATAGTGGGTTATTTGTTCATCAGTTGGATTGCCAATTGCTACAGTTCTTGTCACATCAGTTGTGCCGTCAAGGTACTGGCCACCAGAGTCAATCAAATACAGTCCATCTTTCTGAATTACTTTATTCGTCTTACTGCTTGCACGATAGTGAATTATTGCCCCATTCTCATTAAATGCTGAAATTATTGGAAAACTTAGTTGCTTAAACAAATTCTGCTCTTTTCTGTATTCTAAAATCTTTTCTTCAGCTTCAAGTTCTGTACCAACATTATTTTCAAGCCAATATAGAAAATTTGTAACTGCCACTCCATCTCTGATGTGCGCATTTATAGCCCCAGCTATTTCAGTTTGGTTTTTTGCTGCTTTATAAATTAGACAAGGATCTTCTCTCTCAGCTACCTGTTTATCTTTTATTACAGCCATGATACTCATTGGAGTTGTGTTTGGATCCATGACTATTGAATTTAGCTTGTGCAGCGAATTTTCTAGCTCACTAATATCAAAAATATTTATATGATTGCCTAAATTTGCTTCTATAGTTGAATGTTCTTTATCTTGAATAAACAAATCAACATTACCGCTTTTATACAATATAGCACGACCCAATATACATGGAGTATATTTAGCATTTTCGTTTCTTAAATTTAATAACCATGAAATTGAATTTGGATCAGTTAAAAGCACTGCTTCAGCTTCTTTATCTATACTTTTAGCGACTTTTTCACATTTGTCCTTACTACTTTCACCAGCATGTTCAATAGAATGTAAAACCACTGCTTGTTTTCGATAGTCACTTTTTTTTCCAGCTAAACAGGGTATGAATTTACAGATATTCTCATACTTTCTTATATCTTCTATGGTAAAATATTGCAAATAATAACCTAGTGAGGCAGTCGATGTTAAGTTTGCTTTTATCCATTCGCGTGGATCCTCTTCTTGTATATTATATACTTGAAAATTGCCCTGATCGAGCTGATTGCGAGCTTGTGTGATGTAGCGTCCATCCGTAAAAAATGGGCACTTGTTGTCTTTTGTAACGATAAGTAGCCCATTTGTTCCTGTGAAGCCACATAACTTGGTTAACTCGTCTGAATATTCATTTAAATATTCGTCTTTAGTATGCAACATAAATGCATCAACATTTATTTCATGCATAAATGAACGAAATTCTTCGATTTTTGACATGGGATACCTCACAGCAGCTACTTTCGTTTTCTTATTCCTAAGGTACACTAATATGCTCACTATCGCTGCGGGAGTGATGCCTTGTATTTGCTTTGCAATTCTAATCGTTGCTGGTTTTATCGTCTGCAACTTTTCTATTACTTCACTTGACAGGCCTTTAACTTGTGAATAGTTAAAATCAATTGGAATTTGAGTGTTAATTTCCTCTCGTAAAAACTTCATATCCGCTTCTTGTCTTATTAGATAAGGTTTGTATTTTGCTTCAATTTCAACCGCTTCGCATATTTCATTCTTAGTTATGCTACCCATTGCGGTGCCATCCCAGCGCGTGATGCTGCTTAACTCCGGCCATATTTCTTGTAATTTATTCCAGTCGATGTTTGGATAGCTAAGTAAATCTAGTGCCGTTTTTCTTATCCCATCATAAGATATTTTGATACCATAAGACCTAAGCTGCTCAGGAGTAATCGTCAGACTCCCTAACTTCTCTTCAAGCTGCTTAATGGATTCAAGTTTATTCTGTAAAACAGAGTATCTCTCATGCGAAACAAGGGAAATATCATAACCTTTTTGTGTTAATCTTCTATCTGCATTGTCTGACCTGATAGCTAGCCTATATTCTGCACGTGAGGTAAATAATCTATAAGGTTCGATCACCCCTTTGGTGACTAGATCATCTATCATTACGCCGATATATGAGTCTGTGCGATGAAGAACAAAGCTTTCTTTTTTTTCAGATGCAGAGAGTGCTGCATTAATTCCGGCAATAATTCCTTGCCCTGCTGCTTCTTCATATCCAGTGGTGCCATTAATTTGGCCAGCAAAATATAGGCCTTTAATTTTCTTAGTTTCAAGAGTATGGCTTAGTTCTCGTGGATCAATATAGTCATACTCAACTGCATATCCAGGTCTTAGTATTTCTGCATTTTCAAGTCCCTTGATACTCTTTATCATTTCACACTGCACTTCAATAGGCAATGAATTTGAAATTCCGTTCGGGTATATAGTATCATCATTCAAGCCCTCTGGTTCTAAAAATATTTGATGACTACTTTTTTCTGCGAATTTTTTAACCTTAGTTTCAATGGATGGGCAGTATCTTGGTGCTATAATATCATCCAAATACGAAGAAGCTGACCTGTGCAGATTCTCTCTAATTATTTTATGCGTGTTTTCATTAGTATGGGTAATAAAGCATGATACCTGAGGTTGGTTAATTTTTTCTGTTAAGTAAGAAAACGGCACAGGTGGATTATCACCCACTTGTTCTTGCAATATTGACCAGTTTATAGTGCCACGATCAAGCCTTGGCGGAGTTCCGGTACGCAGTCTACCTAATTTAAAATTATATTTCTTCAACGTATTTGCAAGTTCCACTGCAGACTTATCTCCCATTCTCCCTGAAGGAGTTACCTGCTCTCCTATATGAATTACACCTTGCAGGAAAGTTCCCGTAGTTAAAACAACTTTACCTGTTAGTATATGTTCCCCTGAGCTTGTTATTACAGCTTTAATGCACAATTCTCCATTGTTATTACTCTCTATAAGAAAATCGTCAACCGACTCTTCTTTTACCGTCAAATTATTATAATTTAGAATAATTTCCTGTATTGCTTGCTTGTATAATTTTCGGTCTGCCTGTGCACGCGGGCCCCATACTGCTGCACCTCTGCTGCTATTTAAAATGACTGAGTGTATACTTGCTTGATCGATTGCTCTTCCCATTATTCCATCAAGAGCGTCAACTTCCCTGACTACAACGCCCTTTGCAACTCCTCCGATTGCTGGATTGCAGGACATTTCCCCTATAGTTGAAATTTTATGAGTTATAAGCAGCGTGTTTGCACCAAGGCGAGCTGCAGCAGCAGCAGCTTCGCACCCTGCATGACCACCACCTACTACTACTACATCATATTTATGCATGCCTTCTTGAGTAATTCTTACTCTACTAATATTCTAACTATTAGCGGTTAATGTCAAATTTTACAGTAATTAACTATTTCAATCATCAGTGGCCAATGTATAGCTAACTCACGTCATACCGTCACGGTATCTCTAGATCCCGCTAACAAGCAGCGGGATGACGGTTTTTCAAATTATCGGGTTTTAGTGGGGCGAGCGACCAGGATCGAACTGGCGACATTCAGTACCACAAACTGACGCTCTACCAACTGAGCTACGCCCGCCAAGATATAAAATTTCTAACATAAGAGCGCAAATAGTCAATTGATTATTTAACTCTCCTTTTGCAGAGGGTTTTAAGTTTAGCCAATAAATATTTTCATTGATACTTTTACCATTATAGTTAATTGTATTGACACTAATGAAGTAGTGGTATGTTTAAAAGTATTTTCACATTTAGTTTTTTTACGGCTATTTCAAGGATCTCAGGGTTAATAAGAGATGTATTGATTGCTACGGTTATTGGTGCGAACTCTCTTGCAGACATATTTTTTTCTTCGTTTCGTTTTGCCAATCTATTTCGAGCATTTTTTGCAGAAGGAGC
The DNA here is from genome assembly GCF_009012935.1 of Wolbachia endosymbiont of Nasonia oneida. NCBI lineage: Bacteria > Pseudomonadati > Pseudomonadota > Alphaproteobacteria > Rickettsiales > Anaplasmataceae > Wolbachia > Wolbachia endosymbiont of Nasonia oneida. The sequence goes on from NZ_QESS01000004.1 coordinate 62,772, forward strand.
GTTCACTACCTCATTCATACCATTATATTCGACAGAATCATATGATAATAAAAAGGCATTTAATTTTGCAAGTAGTGTAATATCCATTACGTTTATTATCTTAGTAATTTTTTGCCTTATCATGCAAACTTTCTCCCCTTATATGATTCAAATTTTTGCTCCTGGATTTGACCAAAGTAAGTTTACCCTTACTGTTACTTTATCAAGAATTATGATGCCCTACATAATCTTTGTTTCAATTGCATCACTTATTGGTGGAATGCTGCAAGTAAAGCAGCATTTTGCTTCAACAGCTATTGCACCAATCGTTTTGAATCTCTGTTTAATCATCAGTTTGTTTGTGCCTTACGTAAAAACTCCAGCGCACAACCTTTCTATAGCTGTCCTTATAGGAGGAATTTTCCAGCTACTTTTGATACTATTTAGTGCATACAAGTTAAAGGCAGCTTTTTCTTTTAGCCTTGAATTAAGCAATGAAGTAAGGTTATTTTTTAAGCGTGTGATACCTGCAATTATCAACAATTGTGTAACTCAAATAAGCTTATGGATTGATACAATCATGGCGAGTTTTATACCAAATGCGGTGTCTTATATATATTATGCCGATAGACTAAATCAACTACCGCAGGGAATAATCGGTACTGCAATTGGTACAGTGCTTCTTCCTTTAATTTCAAAACAGGTGGATAATACTGAAAATATAGTCAAAATACAGAACAAGGCTCTCAACATAGGATTAATGTTAATTATGCCAACAACTGCTGCCTTTATCATTATTCCCGACATAATTTTACTTACGCTTTTTTCTTACGGCCGGTTTGATCATTATGCAGTGCAGCAAACTGTTCCCACTTTAATAGCATTTTCTCTTTCTTTACCTGCATTTATTATAAATAAAGTATTGCTACCTACATTTTTTGCTAAAGGCAATCTGAAAATACCAACCATATTTTCGCTAATGTGTCTTGGAATTAATGTAGTGCTAAACCTTTTGTTAATGAACGAGTATCAGCATACGGGGATTGCTATTGCTACTTCCGTTTCCACTTGGATAAACTCTATTCTATTAATTAGTTATTTAACAATAAATAAAATGTATAAGGTTAGCCAAGCGTTATTGTTAAATGTCATGAAAATTTTTGTAGCAACGGCAGTCATGTCAATAGCCCTTTATATTTTTAATTCTTTGTTGGCAGGATTATTTTTTGATAAAATGTTGGCTCGTATTGTTTATTTAACGACTTTAATAGCTTTGAGTGTTATTGTTTATTTTGGTATTCTCTATTTAATATTTAAGGGAAACTTTAAGCATGTGTAAATTATGAGACTTTCTTTATATGCTATATTATCAATCTCACTGCTATTAATTCTCATGCATGTTGCTGCAACTTTTAAGGATTGGAGTGGCTACAGGAAATATATCATAAAAGAGTTAGAGAAGACGTATGATGCTAAAGTGCATATTGGGGGAAAAATTAAAGTTTCGTTGATTACCCCAAAGCTCACTATTTATAATGTATACGTACAATACAACGAAAATAAAGAGCAAAAGTTGTCAGATTTAATTAGTGTAAGAAAAATTGAAATAAGGCCATCGTTCCTATCGTTGTTTTTATTTTCGTTGCAACCAAAGTCAATCACATTGTTTGGCATGAAAAGCAACAAAGAAAATTTACTTAATATTATAAATACAAACGCCAGTGGTAACACAGTCGATATAGTAATAAAAGACAGCCAAGTAAGTTTCAAGAATGATTTCGCTGATATTGTTAACATAAAGGAAGTTGCTGTAAAAAAAAATAAGCAGTTTTTTGGTAAAGTAAAGGTAGGTGATAATAATTACGATTTTTCAGGAAAGGTTAATATCACAAAAAGGAATGTACACATTAGTGTTGAATCAAATTTTGTAAATTTGCTATTTACAGGTAATAGAAATCAAGAAGAACTCCAGGGTAATTTAACATTAACAATTAATAACAGTTCCGGTTCTGTGAGTGATTTAGCAAAAATCATTAATCTTAGCTTTCTCTCTTGTGTTATTCCTAGCGAAAATATCAAGATATCATCCAATATAAGTCTTAATGAAAGTGAGTTTACGGCAACTGACTTAAAAATTGATTCCAAAAGCATGCAAGCCAGCGGTACAATACAAAATGATAGAAAAGGCAATCACACTAATTTCAATATTAGCTTCAGTAAAGTTGATTTAGATTCCATACAAAATGATTCACAAAGAACAATGAATATGAAGGATCTTCTGGAATGTTTTAGAGCAGTTGTGCCAAAGAACTTGAGCTTAAATTTTAATATGGAAGCTTCTAACATTCAATATCAAAACAAAATATTGGACAATTTCCGTGCTGTACTAAAATCCACTGATGGCAAAGTAAAAGTTAATACGCTTCTTAAATTTCCTGGAATCAATAATATATCTTACTTATCAGGAGAGATCTCAAACAATAATGTCCTATCTGAATTCAACGGCGATTTATTAGTCGAAGGAAATGATTTTGGGTCATTCATTTCATGTTTTTTCCCTTCTATAAAGATGAAAGAAAACCAGAAAAATCAATTTACACTAAGTTCTAAACTGCACCTTGCACCAAGAATATTATCTATCTCAGACATTAGACTGCTAAATAATAAGGAATCCTTGCAAGGGTCAATTAGAGTAAGCCACACAAAAAAACACAATGTGATCAATGGTGAATTTAGCATGCATAATCTTGATGCAGATAAATATGATCATTCATTATTTAGCAGTTTACCTAAAATGCAATGGCTGAAAAATTTTCAGTATGATGCAAATATAAAGGCCCGTGTTAATAACCTTACATTGAATGATACGAAAATTAAAAATTTGGATTTTTTGCTAAAAATGGAAAAAGGTAAGCTAGTTGCAGATAAAATAAAACTATCTGGAGAAGATTTCGATATTACCGGTAATGCAAAAATATTAGCAGATCAAAAATACGCCAAACCTTTATTAGATGTTAACCTTACGGGCAGTAAATTTAATGGAAAAATTATTACATTACCAAATTTAGTAGAGACGAAAAGAAATTCAAGAAATGAGATAGATCAAATTCAATGGTCAACAAAGCAGCTTGATTTTTTGGATGATAAAGAAGGCTTTGATGCAAATGTGCAAATCAATACTGCAGAATTTAAAACCAAGCATAATGTTTTGAAAGATTTTAATTTGGATGCGGTAATGAGAAACAACACTATCACTATCAGGCAGGCAAGTTACGTATTAGAACGCGGGCAAGTGTTTTTTCAGGGTTATTTAAGATCAGACTCAATAAATACAAGGTTTTCTATTGTAAATTTGGACACTAAAAAGATTGGTAAGGTTATAGGAATTGACAATGTAAATGGTCAGGTAAGCTTAAATGGTGAAATCAAAACTCAAGGAAAAAGTTTTCATGATTGGGCTAGTAACTTATCAGGAGATGTAAACTTACAAGCGCAAGGAATAGAAGTTACTAATGTAGATTTCAATTCATTTATCACTAATTTGTTAAGCAGTAATAATAAGTCTGAAATCTCCACACTTGCTTATGTTGATATATATAACGGTAAAACATCTTTTGAAAATATTAGCGGAAAAGCAAGTATTAAGAGTGGTATATGTTCAACTAGTTTACAATTCGGGATTGATCAAGCATCAGGATCAATCTCTTCTAATTTAACCTTATCTAACTTCGCTTTAGCTTCTATATTCAGGTTCTTTTTCATACCACCAAATTATAGTAATCCAATCTATATCGATATGCATTTGGATGGCCCTATTTGGCGTCCTAAGATGAGTTTTGATGTAGACCAAATCTTCACCGCTCTGGTTGGCAAGAAAAATAGTTGATTTACTTAGGCGTACGGTTTAGGAGACAATGAACTCATCTGAACGGGTACAAACTTAACCTAACTCATCACCACCCGGCAGCGGTGGTAAGCCAAATGCTTCTCTTTTTTCATTGAGCGTCATAAAGCTTGCATTTTCTACGTATTTCCACAACTTTTGTCTCTTTTCCATGAGAATTTCTATTGCATCTTTGTCATACGACAAGCACAGATCTTCACCAAATCTTGGTATCAGCCAAGAATTCAGGTGACAGATAATATTTTCTAGCGTTGGTAAAACCGTCTGCTCCCAAAGGGACAGGCGTGCTTCGACTAAATTGCTATAAGTGTTATCACCTGGTATGCCAAGCAACTGCGGCGGAACACCAAAAGCCAGGGCAATATCACGAGCTGAACTGTGTTTGGACTCAATAAAATCCATATCCCTCGGCGAAAGACTCATCTCCTTCCACTCCAAGCCTCCTTCAAGCAATATCGGTCTTCCAGCATTGACAGGACCTGAATAATGATCATTTATCTGCACCTTTAAGCGTTGGTACTGCTCTTGACTTAAACTTCCACCACTTCCATCTTTCGCTGATTTCACAACTATTGCACCACTTGGTCTTGCCCCATTTTGCAACATCGCTTGATTCCAAGCACCCGCCTGATTATGCTGATCTATGCTATATGCAGCTGCCTCAATTGGTGATAGCCCATACCAATCATTCAAAGGGTTAAAGGTCTTTAAGTGCAACACTGCTGAACGTCCGGTTAGTTTATCAACTTTAAAGTCATAACTGTTGTTATTTATGGCATAACGATAGTTATAAGGAACGTTATTTCTCCCTGGAACAATTTCAACCCTATCGGGGCGCAGAAGATAAAGCTCTGTTGGTGGTTTTCTATTGTTCTGCGACTCAACCATCAATATATAAGAATTGCCGTTAACTAACCGATAAGTTACAATCCCCTCAATAAATTCCGATTTTGATGTCATTGGGTTAGGAGAATAAAGTAATTTCAGTAATGGATGGGCTTTTAGTTGCGATTTTCCCTGATCAGTAAGCTGGCAGAGAGTAAAAGGTACCGAAGATGCAGCACTTGCAATCATATTAATTGCTCGAAAGGCAATAACATTTTTTATGTAACCTTCCTCAGCAAAACTTACATAATCACGCTTACTCCAACTTGGCTCCATCATTAGCTGCAAAGCAGAATATTTAGTAAATACTGCGCTTTTTTTTCTTTGAAAAATATTGAGATTCATATATGCCTCCTAAAAAATTGAATTTGTGGTAGAATTATATCAATTGGTGTCACAGGAAGGATATACTAACGTACGAACATTATGTTTGAGAGCAATCTCTACACAGTAGTTAAATGGCAGGCACAATCAAGGGGTAGCAAAAAGAATGAGCTTTTTTTTGAGCTGAGCGAAGCCACCTAAGGTAGAAAATGAATCAGGAAGGAGTAAAAATATATTTAATATTTATATGATGTACTTACTTATAAATATCTTTTCTGTGTCCTATCTCTGTGATAACCACTTCATATTTTATAATATTTACGGAATAGATAACGCGATAATCACCTACCCTTAATCTTCTTTGTCCTTTAAATCTGTAATATAATGGCTCACCAAGGTTAATGGGATCAACTGTAAGGCGCTTATTTATCGCATTTATGATCCTTAATCTTATTGTTTTTGGAAGAGCTGGAAGGTCTTTCTCAAGAACGCTTTCTATGAAGATAATATTGTATTCCAGTCTACATCCTCACTTCTAATTTTCTTTACACCTGAAACATTACGTTTAGCAGCACGCTCAATTAGTATTTTATCTTCCTCATTTTCAATTGCTTCTTGTATTAGCTTCTCTGTTAGTTCTTTAATGGACTTATTTCTTATTTTAGCCAGTCCAGCAAGACACTCTGAAATTTCGTTGTTGAAAGTTATGCTAAATTTTGAGTTTGCCATATATTTTACCTAAAATCTACTAATAATTATACAACATTTTTCTGAATTTTTCAATAAAAAAAGTTGCCTATACGTAAAGAGGACCTGTGTTGACAAATAATTAAACATTTGTCATGTACTATGTTTGTTAAGGAGAAATAGCACAGAAGTTAGTATTAAGTATATTAGGAATAAGAAAGGCTGCGCCCAGTGTCACACACTGGGATGACAGGAAAAGAACGCACTGCTATACTAAAAAGAAAAGAAATTGAACATGACAGAATGGCTAATATCTAATCAGCTTATTGATTATAACTGTGCCGTAAAATCTATGGAAGAGAAAATTCAACAAATTCACAATAATTCAGCAGACGAATTAGTATGGCTACTCCAGCACCCTCCACTTTACACTGCAGGAATCAGTGCAACAGATGACGACGTTGTTGAAAAATTATTTCCTATATATAAAACAGGCAGGGGTGGCAAATACACATATCATGGTCCAGGACAGCGCATTATATATTTAATGTTAAACCTTAAAAAAAGAAACAAATGCGATATAAAGCTATATATTAGAGATCTAAGTAAGTGGATAATAAATGTTTTAAAGCAATTTAATATACTTGGAGAATTTAAAGAGGATAGAATAGGTGTTTGGGTGAATAACAATGGAGTAGAAAAAAAAATTGCAGCTTTTGGTATCCGTTTAAGAAAATGGGTAACTTATCATGGCATAGCGCTTAATGTCTCCCCCAACCTCTCTCACTATAAGGGCATTATTCCTTGTGGACTGCAAGATTATGGCGTCACGTCAATGGAAGAACTAGGAGTGAAAGTTCCACTCTCTGAATTGGATGATATACTAAAAAAAGAGTTTTATAAGATATTTTAATGATTGTTTACCTTTTATATTTCATTCTCACTTTATGTGCTAACACAGGTATTCATGCAATCGACCAAGTTGATATTATTGCTCCTTCCTCCAAGGGAAAAGAATCAGATCTGACTACCATAAAAGAATATGTAGAAGCTTTGGATTTTAATCCCCATATTTCGGAGAAAATATATAGTAATGATAATCCATTTTATTCCAACTCTGATGAATTCAGAGCAAATGATTTGATTAGTGCACTAATCGGTGATAGTAAAATAATCTGGTGTATCAGAGGAGGAGAAGGGGCTTCTCGGTTAATTCCCTATCTAGAAAAGTTACCCAATGATAAAAAAGAAAGGATTGCTCAAAACAAAAAGATCCTCATAGGCTATAGCGATATAACTGCCTTGCACATCTATCTACAAGCTAAATATGATTGGCAAACTCTTCACGGCACCATGTTGGAAATGATAGTAAATAACTCCGTTTCTGAAAGCTCTGTTGAAAAATTGAAAGAGTTAATTCTTAACAAGCGGGATTCTATCAGATTTGATAACCTAAAGACGATAAATAATGGCATTAGACTAAAAGATGGCAGATTAGAGTCTAAAATCATCGGTGGTAATATGACTCTAGTTGAAAATAGTATAGGAACCGCTTGGCAAATAAATGCGAAAGGTAAAATTCTATTTTTAGAGGACATAAGAGTTTACCCATATGCAATAGAGCGCAGTTTAGATCACCTAAAACAAGCCCACATCTTTGATGGAGTACATGCAGTAATCTTTGGGGATTTCGTTAACTGCTATAACGATAACCTTGTTGAAGTTGTAAAAGAAAGGTTTGCAAAAAGTGTTAACTTTCCTGTATTTACAATGAAAGGGGTAGGCCATGGACATACAAATGATCCTTTACCTTTTAACACTCACGCTATTATTAGCGTTCAAGACGAAAAAGAAGGTTTGTTTTTTATGGACGTGCAGAATTTAGCTAATCTTATAGCTAACGCGAGCTCTACGTCATACCGCCGCAGTATCTCTTAGCCGCTAACACGTACTTAACCGTCATACCGCGATTCATTCGCGGTATCTCATCCGCTAACAAGAGATCCCGCTAACATGTAGCGGGATGACGAATTGCTTAACCGTCATTCCGCCGCAGACCGTCATACCGCCGCGGTATCTCTTAGCCGCTAACACATAGCGGAATGACGAAGTTATCGTCATGCCACCGCGAACCGTCATACCGCCACGAACTGTCATACCACCACGAACCGTCATACCGCGATTCATTCGCGGTATCTCTAGATCCCGCTAACACGTAGCGGGATGACGGTTGTCAGGGTGTCATGCAAGTAGCTGACTACTTGGATCTGGTAGGCTTAAATCACAATGCCCGTAAAGCTGCGACCCTAGAGCTACTATCTCTCACCCACTGCAAATATTGCACGGTACTATCCACTTGATCATCGTGTCGAGTTTCAGGAAACATTAAAATCTCATACTCAAAATCGTTCAGCCATACTGCTTGGTGCGGCAGAAAAACCTTGCCAGACTCTATAATCGGAACAATTTGATAAAATCGAGTGAGCTTGTCATCATGTGGTACTATTTCGATAATTGGTAAATCACTGTTTGTCTTTAGCTCTTGCACCAATTGCTGACCACTTGTTTTTGCTTCGATTAAAATTGCGTGCGGTGTCCATCTTGCAGCTAGTGACAAAACTTGCTCTTTAAGCTTTGGATACTCAAGCTTTGCACGATATACATCAAGTAAATAGAATTTGTTATCTATTTTTGCCCAGGTGGTGCAGACGCTAAAGTTGCTCATGCTGCTTGTTGAAACTGCAGTGTCCCAGCTCTGAGTGACATATGAGAGACTATCAGAAAAATTTCTATAGCGCTTCAGCCACTCTCGTTTAATTATACCACTTGAAAGTGGCAGAGGGTTTTGTTGATATTGTGCAGCAAAAGCGTAACTTCCAAGTTCAACCTTTATCATCTCAACTTCTTCTTTTCCTCCATCTAGGTGGTATAGCAACTGACCTTCTTCTCTTGAGTATAATATTACGGGTGGTGTCATTCTAGCACTTGATGCTGTAATCCAGCTTTTGTACTCATTTGTAGTTACTCGGGTGACAGGAACAAGAAAAGGAGGCGCTGGCTTTTTGATTGAATAGATAATCTCCTTATTTTCAGATATCATCGGTAAACAAGTATGGTTCCATATGTTTTTCGGTTTGGAGAGAAGGTGTCCGGTCAAATCTTCCTGATGTAGCCTATGCATCACAAGAACAATTACTCCTTTTTTTCTGTCGTTGAGCCTGGTTACTAGAGTCTGGTCAAACCAGTTTGTGGCACGTTTTCTAAACGTTTCGCTCAAAGCTTGAGCGGGACTCAGTGGATCATCCACGATGATGAAATCACCACCTTCACCTGTTAACGTCCCTCCAACTGACGTTGCGATTCTGTATCCTCTCTGCACTGTTTGAAATTTGTATTTGGTATTCTGATCTTTGGATAGTCCTACCTCTGGAAACAGCTCTCTATACCAACTAGACTGCATTATGCATCTTGTATCGAGCGAGTGCTTTTCGCTAAGCAGCCGAGAGTAGCTTGCAACTATTATTCTTGCAGTTGGCTGATTTCCCAGTATCCATGCGGGCCACGCAACGCTTATGCACAGGGACTTCATTGAACGCGGAGGCATATTGAATATTATTCGCCTCATTTTGCCAACATTTGCCGCTTCAAGTCTGTCTGCTATGACTTTTATATACTGATAATCATTATACTCACACCCCGGCACCACCGTTTGAAAGCACAGTTCAATGAATTTTAGAAAGTTCATGATATAATGTTGAAACCAACGCGTGACGCTGGGATGACAAAAAAAGGAGCACTGAAGGCTATAGGTGAGACGTTGCGGTATCTCTAGATCCCGCTAACAAGCAGCGGGATGACGAATTACTTAACCATCATCTACACCGTCATACCGCGATTCATTCGCGGTATCTCAGCCGCTAACAAGTAGCGGAATGACAACAATCCTACGTCATACCACCGCGGCGCTAACAAGAGATCCCGCTAACAAGCAGCGGGATGACGGTTGTCGTTTAGCTATAAATATTAAGAAATTTACCAAATAAAAAAAAGGCAAAAGAAGCCCCGTGGTTGGCTAATTACTTACATTATACTTTCAAGTATGGCGTTTTTTTATTCTAAACGTTTAATAACCGCGATTCAGTTGCTTTTAAGCCGCAACTAATCTAAATTATAAACATTAAGAAATTTACTAAACAGAAAAAAAGGCAAAAGAAACCCTAGGGTAGCTAATTATTCACTATCCATTTTTTAAGTTGGCGTTTTTTGATGTTTTAAATGCTTTATAAGCGTATTTCAGCTTGTATAGGTAAAAACCTAGAAATTTGATAAAGACATAGAGTGCACATAGTGCAAAAAATTAAACATGAGACGCCAGATACGTTGAGTTTTTTTGTCATTTAATCTGTACAGAGAAGATAAATAAATAGCTTCAGTTTCATGATAAGGGGACTGGCAAGGCTTGTCAAGCAAGTTTTTTGCAATATCAGGGGATAATTTCGACCATAAATCCCTATCAATAAATTTTAACAAAAATACTTTAGTGCATTTTCAAATATAAGCATTCCATCGCCATATTTTGGCACAGCAACACCTAAACGCTTGCTCTTTTCTTTTTCAAGGGGCCAATTATCTTGCTGGGTAAAAAATATTCCCCTTTCTGGATGGGGCATTAAAGCCAATACTCTCCCACTTTTATCTGATAAAGCTGCCAGATCGTATGTAGATCCGTTTGGATTGTGAGGAAATTGCAGATTAGCATAGCTACTATTATCATCTATATAACGTAATGCTGTGCAATTTTTTTCGATTAATTGATTCAAAGTATCTTGATCCATAAAAAACTTGCCTTCTCCATGAGCAATAGGGAGATATAGTTCACTCAGGCCCCGTAGCCAAACAGAATTACTCTTTGAATTAACTCTCACTCTAATCCAACGGCATTGATAATTGCCTATATCATTATGGATTAAAGCTAGATTAGAGAACTCTGGAATTAATTTTACTAATATCTGACAACCATTACATATTCCTATAATCAGCTTGTCCTGAGATAAAAACTCTTGAAACTCATCCAACAAGTTGTTTTTAATACGTAAAGCAAACGCATTACCAGCACCAGTGTCATCACCATAGGAAAAACCCCCTGGAATTGCAAGTATATTGCTTAATTTCAGTTCACCTGGATTATCTATGATATCGTTAATGTGAACGATTTTTACTTCAATATTACCAATACCAAGTTTTCTGCTGCATTCCATAAATGCAAATGCAGTTTCTTTTTCGCAATTTAAGCCATAACCAGATAGGACTGTGATTTTCATGAATTGCTAAAAATTAAAAAATTCGAATTTCCTTTTTACAAAATTTGCTACTAAATTTAACGCAAATAACACCAATAATAAAGCTATAATTGCGATAGCAGCAAGTTCAACAAATGCAATTTCAGGATTGCTTGACCATATGTATATTTGCACAGGTAGAACAGTCGCCGGATCGAAAAAGGACGTAGGTGTATCAGCAATAAATGCCACCATACCCATCATAAGTAAAGGAGAAGATTCACCTAAAATCCTTGCAATTGCAAGCACAGTACCATGTATTATTCTTGGTAACGCAATCGGTAAAGAGTGATCTAATATCACCTTGATGTGAGGTGCACCGAGCGCAAACGCTGCATCTTTTATCGTAATAGGAACATTCGCAAAGGCATTTTTTGTTGCAATTATAATATTAGGTAACATCATAAATGAAAGAGTCATTCCACCAACAAGTGGTGAAGAGCGTGGTAGCCCAAATATGCCAAGATAGAGAGTTAAGCCCACTACACCAAATATTATTGAAGGCACTGCAGCAAGATTATTTATGCTAATTTCTACAATATTAGTCATTAGCCTATTTTTAGGCATAAATTCGTAAAGACAGATGCCCGACATAATTCCTATTGGTAATGCTAATGCTAGGCACACTATAATTGTCATTAATGAACCGATAAACGCTCCTAAAATCCCTGCATTTTCAGGTTCACGAGAGTCAGATTTAAGGAATAAAGACTTATTAAAAAATTTTTTCACTCTCCTCTTTTCTTTTAGCCAATCAAGTAATTTAGCATAACGATCATTCAAATATTTATCTTTATTTATTGAATTAATTATACTTGACGCGGTAAACCAGATCTCATATTCACCACTATCTTTTACTTTCTTACGAAAAAATTTCTCTAGTTCTTTGTAAGAATTACGACTTAAAATTTCGTCACCGTCTTTAAAATCAGTTCCTCCAAACACCTTACGTAAAGAATCGTTGAGTAAGCCAATGGACTTATACCGCAAATCACTAGGATTACTCGCCAAAGCAAGATCAGCATTTATTTCAACTGGCAATAAAATTTTCGTTACTGTTAAGGCACTGTAAGAGTTAACTAATATACTCAACAATATACACACAGGACAGCCAAGTGAGATAACTAGTGCCGTGAAAGAACAAAAGCGTAGCGCTCTGTTCTTTTTATTTTTCCTTTTTATACGAGCATGTACACGCCTTGACTGAAGTAATTTAAGGAATTTTTTCTTTATACTCATTTACTTTTCTTTACACGAGGATTTGAAAAAACTTTCCCCTTTTTTGTCATGCAAGTAGCTGACACTGGGATCCAGCAGGCTTTGCCTGCAAATAATTTTTACATTTTCCATGAAAGCACAAACCAAAAGGAGAATAATGAATGCTGGATCCCAGTGTCGGAGCACTGGGATGACACCACAGCGGGAGGCAAACACAATGTTCGTACAGTTGTGTGTCACGCACTGGGATGACAAGAGAGAGTTCTGAGATGACACAATTGACATCACTCCCTATTGTATCTACTTAGATTTCTTTTTAACATAAGTAGTACGCTCTTTGATCCTTGCAGCTTTTCCAAATAGTTTGCACAGATAATACAGTTTTGCTCTACGAACCTTTCCTTTTCTTGTCACTTGCACTGAAACCAGTGCAGGAGAATAAACAAAAAACTGAGACACTATACTTTCTCCATGGCTCACTTTTCTGACTGCAAAAGAAGAATGTAACCCGCGGTTCCTTTTTGATATACATACACCTTCAAATATCTGTATACGTTCACTTGTACCGTCAACTACTTTAAAAGTGACCTTCAAATCATCGCCAGGACGAAATTCTGGTATTTCTTTAGCTAACACTTGCATTTGCTGTTCGTTAAATTTTTTAAGTAAATTTGTCATTTATCTCTCCATTCAATAATTCAGGCCTACGCTTTTTTGTTATAACATGAGACTGCTTCTGCCTCCAATCACTTATTTTTTTGTGATTGCCAGATAACAAAACCTCAGGTACTTTATATCCCTTCCACTGCTCAGGTCTAGTATATTGAGGATATTCAAGTACACCACCACCATAATTAAAACTTTCTTCAGTAATACTATCGGTATTATTTACTACACCTGGAAGAAGTCTAATGCATGCATCAAGAACCACCATTGCAGCTGGCTCACCTCCTGAAAGTATATAATCTCCAATACTTAACTCATAAGGAGTATACGCATCAATTATCCTTTGGTCAATACCTTCAAATCGACCACACAATATTGTTATATGAGGAAACTCTAATAATTCTCTGGCAATATTCTGATTAAACTTAGTTCCAGATGGAGTCATGTAAATAAACTTAGTGTTTTTATGAACAGAGAGCATACTATCTACTGCATCACCAACTACATCAGAACGCATAACCATTCCTGCTCCACCTCCATATGGAACATCATCCACAGTTGAATGTTTATCTTTCGCAAAAGAACGAATATTTATTACTTCAAGGTTCCATATTTTTTTTTCTAACGCTTTTCCGGCAAGAGAATAGTTCAAAAACCCCGGGAACATTTCTGGGAATATGGTTAATATTGTAACATTGAATGCCATTAAGGTTTATTTTAAGTTATTTGGGGCTATACTCTAAGAATAGTAAATTGATATAATATATAGTTAAATTAAACATGTCACTGAATAAAACGATATACGAAGGTAAAGCGAAAGCCATTATTGAAACTGAAGACTTATCAATTGTCATACAGCACTTTAAAGATGATGTTACAGCATTCAATAAGGAAAAATATGAAATAATCGATGGTAAAGGAATAATTAATAATCATATTAGTGCTTTTATCATGGAAAAGCTTGAGAAAGCAGAAATTAGCACACACTTTATAAAAACTCTAAACGAAAGAGAACAGCTAGTCAAAAAACTCAAGATAATACCTCTTGAGGTAGTAGTTAGAAATGTCGCAGCTGGCAGCTTTTGCAAACGTTTTAATATCAAAGAAGGTGAGAGGCTTGCATCTCCTATAATCGATTTTTTTTACAAAAATGATGACCTAGCCGACCCAATGGTAAGTGAAAATCACATACTGTATTTTGATTGGCTATCTAGCAAAGAAATGGATGAAGTTAAAACTACAACTTTAAAAATCAACGAAATATTAGTTCACCTATTTTCAAATGCAAGTATATATTTAGTTGATCTCAAGTTAGAATTTGGCAGATTAATAAATGACAGTACTAAAATCGTTTTAGCTGATGAAATTAGCCCTGATAACTGCAGATTATGGGATAAAAATACTTATAAAAAGCTAGATAAAGATGTCTTTCGTTTGAATTTAGGAGATTTAAAGGAAGCATACCTAGAAGTTGCAAAAAGACTGTCAGTAAAGTTAGGTTAACTAAATACTACTCTATCAAGTGGAGGGTTACATGCCTCATCAAGTTTTCCAATAATTTCAATTTTTTCTCCACGTTTTTGGAAATGATTTTTCACGTTTTGCATATTCTCAGAACTTACGATCAATACCATACCAATACCACAATTAAATGTTTTTAGCATTTCTTTCTTCTCTATTTTACCCTCCTTTGTTAGCCATAAAAATATATCTGGCCATTTCCAGGAATTAATGTCTATGTTTGCAAATAAGTTTTTTGGAAGAATTCGCGGAATATTGTCTACCAAACCACCACCCGTGATGTGCGCAATACCTTTTACTTGTGACATGATAGGCAGCAAAGAATCAACATATATTTTTGTTGGTTCAAGTAGTATTTCACTCCAAGATTTATTATTCCATAGAGATGTATCGTTATAATTTATACCTAAGCTTTTGAAAACATGGCGCACTAAAGAAAACCCATTTGAGTGAATTCCACTTGACTCTAAGCCAACTATATAATCACCTGCTTTCATCATACTACAGTTTGGAAGAATTTGCTTTCGATCAACTACACCAACCACAAACCCTGCAAGGTCATAGTGATTATTACCATACATTCCAGGCATTTCTGCAGTTTCCCCACCAACCAATGCTATTTTAGCTTGCTTGCACCCCTCTGCAATGCCCTTAACCACAGATAATAAAACATCTTTGGTCAAAACGCCTGTTGCAAAGTAATCAAGGAAAAACAAAGGCGTTGCTCCTTGTGCAAGTAAGTCATTTACACACATTGCAACTAAATCTATACCTATAGTATCATGTTTATTCACTTCTTGAGCTATCAACAGTTTCGTACCTACTCCATCAGTTGAGGAAACGAGTACTGGATGGTCATACTTCTTACTTAGTGCAGCAAAATCAAATAACGCAGAAAATGAACCTATTTCGCTGATTACTTCTTCTCTAGTAGTTTCTTGAGCAATAGGCTTGACTTCTTTTATTAACTTATTATATAGTTCAATATCTATTCCTGATCTGGTATAAGCATTCATAATCCTTTTATAAATTTTAAAATTGTTAATACTATATTAATGCCTTGATATAAAAAGTGCAACGAAACTTTCTCTTAATTGACTATTATATACTTACCAATATAGGGTAACTTAAATCATTTATAATTATCCAATGAACGAAAATACCAAAAACATACTGTTAATAACGGAACTGCTATCAGGACGGCTGCTTCATGACTTTGCTAACTCTATGAATGGAATAACGTTTGGCGTAGAAGAGCTTGAAGTAATAGATAAGAATGATGCTGATGCGCAGAAGGAAGCGTTGTTGTTTCTTAAAGAAAGCTCCGATGATTTAATATATAAACATAAAGTTATGAAGCAGGCATATTCTTCTTCAATGGATAATTATAGCTTTGATAAGACCAAATCTAATATCGAAAATTATTTATTAAAAAAAAAGTAAAGCTTACGTGGAAAATAGACGCATACTCTGCAAAAAATAAGGAAGATTTAATTGAAAAGATAAATAAGATAATTTCTAATATGGTGCTAACTATAGCCAGTGCAGTGGCGGAAGTTGAACTAGTATCTGTTTTACTGAGTCAAACAGAAGATAAAATGCTATTAACTATAAAAATTCTAAATGAACACAAACCAATAAGCAAATCATTAGTAGACAAATTAATCAAAAAAAATGACACTAATTTAAATACAAAAGATATTAATATCTATATGACCTCTTTATTATTAGAGTACTATAACACTGAAATGCATTATACTTGCGAAAATAATTTGCTGGAAATAGGTTTAACTATAACTTGAGTTGCATATTTGGTTATTACAACTTTTTCTTCGTGTCAAGGCATTCCCCGACAAGGGGTACCAAATCTAATTTTTGTAATCACTTAAGTCTAGTACTATTTTATTAATGTAGCGCTCATTTGCATCTTTGATGATAAACTTCATACCATTTTTATATTTAATGACTTCATCTACAGAAGGCACTTTACCAGCAATCGAAAGAA
The DNA here is from genome assembly GCF_009012935.1 of Wolbachia endosymbiont of Nasonia oneida. NCBI lineage: Bacteria > Pseudomonadati > Pseudomonadota > Alphaproteobacteria > Rickettsiales > Anaplasmataceae > Wolbachia > Wolbachia endosymbiont of Nasonia oneida. The sequence goes on from NZ_QESS01000004.1 coordinate 79,300, forward strand.
TCAAACCACCAAGTGTAACATAGTCTTCTTCAGGGTCACGTAATTCTATTTTTAGATCCTCTTCTATATCTTTTATAAGAGCCCTTGCTGATACTTCAAACTTATTTTGAGACAATTCAGTAATGGTATATTCTGAATTTATTTCGTTTTCACTATCAATGTTTGGTATTAGTTCCTCTATAAGATCAGTCATTGAAATTAAACCATCAGTTCCACCATATTCATCCAATACGATAGCTAAGCATGATTTAGAAGAGTTCATCCTAACAAAAAGATTAGTTGTCTTCATCGAGGGTGGAACAAATATTACGCTTTGTATAATATGTTTCAGATTAAAATTTTTATCCCTATTAAAAATAACATCTTTTACATAAAAAAAGCCTATTACGTTATCAAAGTTATTTTTATAAATTGGTATTTTAGTGTGGCAAGTGTTTTTTATCTTCTTTATTATTTCACGCTCGCTTGACTCAATGTCTACTGCGCATATCTCTGTACGTGGAGTCATTATATCCATTATACCACAATCGCGGAATTTTAATAGACCATTAAATATATTAAGGTCTGGCAGATCTTTCATTAATGCCTCAGTCGCACACTTTTTCAACACAGAAGCTTTTTTGAAAAGGAAGAGAAAAATTCTATATGCTATTTTTTCTACTAAGGTTCTTTTTTTACTCAATTTATTCCCTGTAATGGCAAAAACGTTTTCAGATTAGATTTATCAAGAAAACTGTTATTAAATGTTTAATAAGCATGTGAATAATGTCAAATTAATTTGTGAATTATTTGTTGATATAAAATACCAACAATTGATCAACAACTTTTTCAACAACATATACATAGTTGTGTAACAATGCATGATGGTAAAGTATTTTCCATAAAAGAAAATTACTAACACTCTAAACACCTTACTTATACACATAAATCATAACAAAAAATCAATAATATACGAAAGTTACTCACATATTTATCCACAAGTTGAACAACGCCAATTTTTACTGAATTTTAAGTTAGTAACAAGTTATTGATAGAACTATTATTATTACTATACTTTAATATACAAAAGAATAAATAGAATAGATTGGAAAGCGGCAAAACAACAATAGCGAAAATTATTAAGAGAAATGAGCCGGGTGGAAGAGTGCCTATCTGGCTAATGCGTCAGGCTGGCAGGTCTCTTCCTGAGTACCGCAAAGCAGTAGAAAATATGAATAATTTTATGGAGATATGCTACAACACAGATTTAGTGACAGAATTGACGTTACAGCCGGTGACAAGATTTGACATGGATGCGGCGATAATTTTTTCAGACATTTTAATAATAGCTGATGTTTTGGGTTGTGACGTGAATTTCGTACGCGGTGTAGGTCCAATAATAAAACCCGTGGAAAGTCCTAAGGAATTGAAGGGTCCACAAGAAATTGAAACTAAAACCTTACCAATTCTAAACGCTATAAAAAAAGTCAGAAGCCAATTACCAAAAGAAAAATCTCTCATAGGATTTGCTGGTGGACCATGGACAGTAGCCTCATACATCATAGAAGGTGGGAGCAGCAAAACTTTTTCCAAAGTATTAAATTTTTATCCTTCGTGTTTGAAGGAAATAATTGAACGAATAACGGAAGTAACGATTATTTATCTAATTAAACAGATAGAATTTGGAGCAGATGTTATTCAGCTATTTGACAGTAATGCTGGTGCGTTATCGGAACCATTGTTTAAAGAATATGTTATCGAACCAACAAAGAGAATTATCTTGGCAATAAAGGATAGATTTTCTGATTTTCCAATAATAGGTTTTCCAAGGTCTGCTGGAAATCTTTATAAAGATTACTGCGAACAAACAGGTGTATCTGCAGTAAGTATAGATTATAATGTTCCAATAAAATGGGCGAAAGCGAATCTAAACATCCCTCTACAAGGAAACCTTGATCCTAATCTTTTAGCCTATAATAAAACGGAAGCAATCAAAGAAGCAAAACGTATAATAGATTGCTTTAGAGATTTACCCTTCATATTTAATCTCGGACATGGAGTACTCCCTGATACTCCAGTTGAAAATATTGCTGCGTTGGTAAACCTGGTAAAAAGCTACTAATACAATACACAAAATTCTAGCTTTTTTGTTGTACGGGGTTTATCATTTGAATTTAGCTTCAGTAAGATATGTCAGACCTTGCAAAAAGAATGTCCCTAATAAAACCATCACCTACGATTGCTGTAACTGATAAGGCAAATAAGTTGAAAAATGAAGGAAAAAAGATCTGTGTTTTAGCTGCAGGAGAACCGGATTTTGATACTCCAGATCATATAAAAAAAGCAGCTATTCAAGCAATAAGTGAAGGTAAGACTAAATATACTGCTGTTGATGGAACGCGTGAGCTGAAAGAAGCAATAATTAATAAGTTAAGAAAGGATAATAACCTCGAGTACACGCTTAACCAAATCTGTGTTGGTACAGGTGCTAAGCAGGTGTTATTCAATTTGTTCATGGCAACAATTAACTCTGGAGATGAAGTTATTATTCCAGCTCCTTATTGGGTTTCATATGTTGATATGGTAAGTCTTTTTGGCGGCTTGCCAGTTGTAGTAGAATGCAAACAAAATTTTAAACTGACAGCGGAATTATTGAAAAGCAGGATAACTAAAAAAACTAAATGGTTAATTCTTAACTCACCGAACAACCCTGCAGGAGCTGTGTACACATGTGATGAATTGAAAGACATAGCACAAATATTGCTTGAATATCCACATATGAATGTCGTTACAGATGATATTTATGAGCATATAATATACGACGAAAAGTTTTTTACTATCGCTCAGGTTGAGCCGAAGCTTTATGATAGAGTTTTTGTAGTCAATGGAGTATCAAAAGCCTATGCAATGACAGGCTGGAGAATAGGGTATATTGCAGGTAGAAGTGATGTGGTAAAAGCTATCTCTACGCTGCAGTCTCAAAGCACTTCTAATCCAAATTCGATAGCACAAGCAGCAGCAGCAGCAGCATTAAACGGTGATCATAGTTTTTTGAAAGAAAGAACAAGGATTTTTAAGAGTCGTAGAGATTTTATGGTGAAAGAGCTAAATTCTGCCCCGGGATTATCAGCGTCTGTTCCACAAGGTGCGTTTTATTTATTTGTCTCATGTGAAGGATTGCTCAGTAAAAGCACAAAAAGTGGTAAGATAATAAATAATGATTTAGATTTTACTGAATACTTACTGGGAGATCATTTGGTTGCTGTGGTTCCAGGAATTGCATTTGGTCTAGAAAATTTTATCAGAATTTCTTATGCAACCTCTCAGGAACAATTAGAAATTGGATGTGATAGTATTACTAAAGCGTGCCAGGAGTTAAAATGAAATAGACTATCCATAAGTTGTATATTTTGCCATACTTCGCCAAGGTTATTTTGAATGTTCTAACTTGTGTTTTTCTATGGAAGGCATTTTTATTGATTGAGCAAGTGTCTTTCTAATATTGAATTCCTCATTTTTTTCATTTTGTTGCAGTAAGTTAATGTTATTTATTTTATTTACTAAATCTTTCCCCTTTTCCAGAGTCTTTAAATCACTTTCGTTAATGTGATGTTCATTGTAAAATTCTGCAACAATTTCTTTTCTTTTCGGATAAGTATTTAAAAATTCCGACACCTGATGTTTAGCAACAGCTTGAATAAATTTCTTATTAAATCTTGAATCGTTATATAGATCTTCTAAATTTTCATCGTAGTGTTTTGCTTCATTTACAGCAAGCTTTATTATCTCTTCTATACCACTTAGAAGTTTCCTATACAATTTGTCGTATCTATTGCCTAGCACGTGTGTAGCGAATGTTTGTTCAATGTATTTTGTTATGTAATTTTGCAGCGTATTATCTATCGTGCTTATATTCATCAGCCTGCTTTAATATTATATTAACTATTTTACACATAAAAAGGTTAATATTGAATTAATAGAATACTTCTGAAGTCAAATTTTACTGAAAATTATGATATTTAAGATATAATCGTCAGCATGAAATAAAAACATAAATAAAATGGATCTTGTAACAAAAGTGAAGCTCAAGATAAAGATGAATAAGGGTAAAATCATAAATATACTTATCATTTGTGGTGTAATTTTTTTCATATACCTTATTCATGAGCCAGTTGTAGATATGGTAGAAAAAATTATAAGTAAAATAAAAGGTCTCTTTTAAAAATAGAAAAAGTGAACTTTTTCCATCATCCAAACTTGAACCTGGAAAATTTAGTTAATGCATAAACTACTTATGTTGGCTATGAGTTCAACTGTATAAAATTCCGGTAAATTAAAATAAGTATTCATAAAAATATTGTTTTCTATAAACAGAGTATCTATAATGCTAGCTTTGGGGTAAAGTATTGCAGAGGAATTTTTTAATCTGGTTGTTGGCGTCACTGTTTTATGCATACCAATATATATTACGCGTAATTCCAAATATTATAATTCCTGAATTGGTAGTAAGGTTTAATATAGGAACAACAGAAATAGGACAATTTTGTGGACTGTATTATGTAGGTTATGTGTTAGCACATATTCCTGTAGGTATTCTTTTAGATAGATTTGGTTCTAAAGTTGTTATACCGATTTGTATTGCATTAACATCTTTAGGTGCTTTACCTTTAGTCAGTTCTAATGATTGGAGTTATTCTATTATTGGAAGAATAATTACTGGTATTGGATCCTCTGCTTCAGTACTTGGACTCTTTAAAATAATAAGAATCTATTACCATAGAGAAAAATTTGCCATGATGTTCAGCATATCGGTTATTATTGGCATTTCAGGTGGTGTATTTGCCACCAAACCATTACATGTCTTACTTGATAAGTTTGGGTGGGATTATTTATTTACTGTGTGTATAATGCTTGGATTATTGCTTGCTTTAACTACCTTTATATCTATACCTAAAGTTGGCACCTCAGACGAAGAATTAAATATTAAAAATTTAAGCAAAGTTATATTTAATAAAGATATTTTATTGATAGGTTTGTTTGGCGGTTTTATGGTTGGACCATTAGAAGGCTTTGCAGATGCGTGGTCCGCAACATTCTTGCATGAGATGTACGCTATAGATAGACACATTGCATATAGCATTTCAAAATGGATACTAATAGGCTTTGGCTTTGGGCATTTATTACTTCCTTACATATTAGCAAAAAATCCAACCAAGCACTATGAAATAATAATTTCTTGTGCTATGGCCATGATAATTGTGTTCTTATTACTTTTTATATGCAATATTAGTGAACTCCTGACATGTATATTACTATTCATTATTGGTCTTGCTTCTGCATACCAAATTGTTTTTACTGCTAAAGTTGTAAGTTGTGTAAAAAACGAAGCAGTAGCAAGTGCAGGATCTGTAGGTAATTCCATAGTTATGAGTTTTGGTTATTTTTTTCACGTCATTATTGCAAATATAATGAATTTTTATTGGAACGGTGAAATTATCGATGGAAAGCCATTTTATGGAACTGATGTAATGGTTAAGTCTATGTTAATAATACCTATATGCCTACTAATAGGAATGATAGGCTTTTGGTTACTTAAAGTTATAAGCTGTAAAAAGAGCTAAGCAGATTTAGATGATTAATATAGTATTGTTTTTTATAACTAAAGTATCTATAATCCTAAATTTTAGCTGAGATTCATGTTGCAGAGGAATTTTTTAATCTGGTTGTTGACGTCACTGTTTTATGCATACCAATATATATTACGCGTAATTCCAAACATAATTGCGCCTGAATTAATAACAAAATTTAACATAAGTATTGCAGATGTTGGCCAGTTTGGTGGGTTATACTATGTAGGCTATACGCTAGCTCATATACCTATTGGTCTTTTCTTTGATAGATTTGGACCAAAGTTTGTTTTACCTGCTTGTACCGTTTTGACATTTACCGGAACACTACCGCTTATATGCTTTGATGAGTGGAGTTATTCAATAATTGGAAGAATAATTGTGGGAATTGGGTCATCCGCTTCGGCAATTGGAATCTTTAAAGTTGCAAGCATGTATTTTGCGCAAGAAAAATCAGCAAGAATGGCCAGCTTATCTATAATTATAGGAATTTTGGGAGGGATATGTGGCGGGTTACCTTTAGACTTCTTACTCGATAAATTTGGCTGGAATTATGTTATCTATACATTCTCAGCATTTGGGTGTTTACTTGCTCTGTTGCTGTTCTTAGTAACGCCTGAAAGCAATGCTCAACAGGAAAAAGTTAGCATTAGAGACTTAAAAAACATACTTTTCAACAAGCATATTATTCTAATTAGCTTTTTTGGTGGACTCATGGTCGGTCCAATGCAAGGTTTTGCGGATGGTTGGGCAAAGGCATTCTTTTTTGAAGTATATGAAATGAATGAAGACTTAGCATCTTCTCTCTCTTCCGTAATATTGATAGGAATGTTAATAGGATCATTCTCTTTGGCTTATTTATTGGAAAAGTATAAAAATAAACATTATGAAGTAATAATTGCCTGTTCATTTGCAATGATCGCCGGTTTTCTATTACTTTTTACTCAGATTGGTGGCTTGTATGTTGTATTACCTACGCTTTTTATTATTGGCTTCACATCTGGATATCAGGTGGTTACCATTTACAAAGCGATAAGTTATGTAAATAATAACTTAGTAGGCCTGGCTACAGCTGTGTCAAACATGATAGTTATGGTTTTTGGCTATTTTTTTCACACTGGGATCGCAAAAATAGTAGATTTGTGTTGGGATAGAACAATAATACAAGGAAATCCTGTGTATGGTGCTGAATTGCTGATAAAAGCAACATCAGTTATTCCTGTATGTTTGCTGGTGGCTGTTTTTGGGCTCTTATGGTTAAAAAATAAAGATTTTAGAGAAGTTGATTGTAATAAGTAGATAATTTATCGAAGGCTCGTATGATAAAATCGTTAGATGTACTAATTTAAGGCTCTTGTTATTATGAAATATAATACTTTATTTTACTTTGATATTTTTGTTTTAATTGTAATTGGGTTTTATTAGGTGGTAGGTATGTCGAAAAGTAATTTTTTTGTATGGTTGATAGTATCTCTTTTCTATGCATACCAGTATGTGTTACGTGTCATGCCAAACATAATTGCGCCTGTATTAATAACAAAATTTAATATAAGCATTGCAGATTTAGGGCAATTTAATGGTCTCTACTATGTGGGATTTACACTAGTTCATATCCCTGTTGGTCTTTGTTTTGATAGATTCGGTCCAAAAATTGTTTTACCTATTTGTGCTGTCTTGGTATCTATTGGAACATTACCTCTTGTGTGCTTTGATGATTGGTATTATTCAGTATTAGGTAGAATAATTGTTGGGATTGGCTCGTCTGCGTCAGTAATAGGAGTATTTAAAGTTGCCAGTATGTATTTTCCGCGAGAAAAATCAGCAAAAATGGCAAGCATATCTGTTATTATAGGGCTATTAGGGGCAATATATGGTGGTCTACCAATAGAACTTTTGCTTGATGAGTTTGGTTGGAATTACGTAATTTATATTCTTTCAGGGTTTGGTTTCTTACTCGCTTTATCTTTATTTTTAGTTATTCCTTACAATGCTTACGACTTTCGAAAAGAAAAAATTAGCATGAAGGATCTAAAAACTGTGCTTTTCAATAAATATATCATTCTAATTAGTTTTTTTGGTGGCTTAATGGTAGGTCCACTAGAAGGTTTTGCTGATGCTTGGACAAAAGCTTTTTTATGTGAGGTATATCAAATGGCCGGTGATCTAGCGTCTTCAATTTCTTCTGTTATATATGTAGGATTTGCAGCTGGATTGCTCTCTTTTGCTCACATATTAGAAAAATATCCAAATAGACATTATGAAGTTATTATTGTCTGTTCCTTTGCAATGATTGCTAGTTTCCTTTTACTTTTTACACAGGCTGGCGGATTGTATATTGTATTGCCTGCACTTCTTGTTATAGGTTTCGCTTCTGGATATCAAATAGTAACACTGTACAAAGCATTAAGTTATGTAAATAATAACTTAATAGGATTAACTACAGCTGTGTCAAATATGATAGTCATGGTTTTTGGCTATTTTTTTCACACTGGGATCGCAAAAATAATAGATTTGTGTTGGGATAGGACAGTGATACAAGGAAATCCTGTGTATAGTGCTGAATTGCTGATAAAAGCAACATCTATTATTCCTGTATGTTTGCTGATAGCTGTTTTTGGGCTCTTATGGTTAAAAAAGCAGGATAAGCAGTCTTAAAATTGCTTGTGCATCTTAAAATTAAAGCGAGGTTTGATCTATGATGAGTGTTTTAAAAAAAATCTGTGGCTCTAAAAATAGTTTAAAGTCTTTTGATAACGAGGTTTATCAGTCTATAGAAAAAGAATTACAACGCCAAAAATCACAATTGCAATTAATTGCATCAGAAAATTTTGCAAGCAAAGCGGTAATGGAGGCACAAGGCTCTTTTCTGACTAATAAATACGCAGAAGGTTATCCAGGTAAAAGATATTACTGTGGTTGTGAGCATGTGGACAAAATTGAAAGTCTGGCTATAGAGAGACTTTGTAAGTTGTTTGGTGTAAAATTTGCAAACGTTCAACCTCACTCTGGTTCTCAGGCGAATCAAGCAGTGTTTGCTTCACTACTTGCTCCAGGTGATACGATACTTGGATTGTCACTGAATTGCGGTGGGCATCTAACTCATGGTGCGGCACCAAGCCTTTCTGGTAAATGGTTTAAGTCAATTCAATATACAGTGAATAAAGACACTTACTTGCTGGATATGGATGAGATAGAAAAGCTGGCGCTGGAGCATAAACCGAAATTGATCATAGCTGGTGCTTCTGCTTATCCGAGAAAAATGGACTTTAAACGCTTTCGCGAAATTGCAGATAAAGTTGGTGCTTATTTGCTTGCAGACATTGCTCACTATGCAGGGCTTATTGCAGCGGGCGAATATCCATCCCCTGCTGAATATGCACATGTTATGACTTCCACGACTCACAAAACTTTGCGTGGTCCTCGTGGTGGAATAGTGATGACCAATGATGAAGCATTACACAAAAAAATTCAATCTGCAGTTTTTCCAGGACTGCAGGGCGGGCCACTTATGCATGTGATAGCTGCAAAAGCTGTTGCATTTAAAGAAGCATTAGCGCCAGAATTTAAAACTTATAGCAAGAAAGTCGTGGAAAATGCGAAAGTACTAGCTCAAGAATTGCAAAAGCATGGACTCGACATTATAACCGGTGGCACTGACTCTCATATAGTGCTAGTTGACTTAAGATCGCAGAAATTAACTGGAAAAGACGTTGTAGATAGCCTTGAGAGAGCCGGTATTACCTGTAATAAAAACTCTGTACCATTTGATACAGCAAAGCCGACCATCACTTCAGGGCTCCGTTTTGGCACCGCTGCTGAGACAACACGCGGGCTTGAGGCAGAAAATTTTAAAGAAATAGCCGGCCTAATAAATGAAGTGGTTCAGGGATTAATCAGCGAAAATAGCTCAGATGTTGAAAAAGCAGTAAAAACTAAAGTTGAAAGGATTTGTAGTAATTTTCCTATTTATTAATTTATGTGGAAGTAGCCCGCAGAAACGAAAAACTTGCTTGACAAACTCCGCCAGCGCCCTTATCATGAAACTGAAGCTATTTATTTATCTTCGCAATCTGCAGATTAAAACGACAAAGGGAACTTTGTATTTGGCGTAAATCATGCTTAATTTTTTGCACTATGTGCACCTCATGTCTTTATAAAACTTCTGGGTTTCTACCTATACAAGCCGAAACGCGCTTATAAAGCGTTTAAGACATCAAAAGACGTCAAATAGAACAAGGGAGAATTTGAATACTAGCTACCCTAGGTTTTCTTTGCCTTTTTTTCTGCTTAGTAAATTTCTTAAACATTTAAACTAAGGTGAGTTGCACTTAAAAGCAGCTAAACTGCAGTGTTTAAGACTTAAAAAACGCCAATACTGAAAATAAACAATAGACCTCTTTCGAAACTCATATAGACAGCTCAAAATTGTGAATTCCTGCTATAAAATTGAATCTCAAGCCAAAACGTTTTCTCCGATTGCGGTATCTGTCTGCAATAATTTTGAATCTTTTTAACAGACCAATTACATTCTCAACTACTACTCTTTTGCTTGCTAGCTCCCGATTTTCTACCTTTTTTTCCTTAATTAAGGGACTCTTTTTCATCCTTCTGTGTGGCAACTCGACATTTTTGTGAATTTTCTGAAAACCTCTATAGCCAGCATCGGCTAAAACTTTTATACCTTCTGATACATGCACTTTTGACTCCTTGAAAAGCCGAAAGTCATGCTTTCTCCCGTTTGAAAATGACGTACAAATAATTTTCTTGCTCTTCTTTTCTGCAATTATTTGGGTTTTTAGCGTATGTTTTTTCTTCTTTCCTGAATAAAATCTTTTCTGCTTTTTTTTGGTCTCTCTACAGGTGTTTCCGTTGCATCAATCACCAGAATCTCATATTCCACGTCGCTTTTTAGGAGTTCTTTTCGTCCTGGCAATGCGAAATCTGGGTGTTGTATTAGAGTATCCTCTACCCATTTTACAGTTTTATATGCCGTACTTTCACTTACTCCATAACTTTGACTTATGTGAAAATATGTACGGTATTCTCGTAAGTATTCTAATACCATGAGCAGCATATTCTCCTCGTTTAGCTTATTTTTCCTTCCTCCTTTGGCTTTCTTTTTTTTATTCTCTTCACATAAAATCCCTACCATTTTGTTAAATGTTGATCTCTTTACTCCTGTTAGTCGACGAAACTCCCCTTTATCGAGCTCTTTCACTATTTCATACTTCATTTCTCCTTACCTCAAAATTACTATTTTTACTACTTTATCCTAGTTTCGAAAGAAGTCTAATGACTGGGGCTTCTTCACTGCCATTAAGTTAAGGAAGGAATGGTAAAAAACGAACCAGAAGATTTGAAATAATCGAGAAGTTATGATAAATGCTGAAACAAAATAGAATAAACTTAAAAGTAGATAAACTCTAAAATGTAAATTACTTAAGAAGTAGTTGATTTAGGAGTCATTTTACAGAAGATATGACAATAAATTGCCCAGTTATTATCAGAAGATATGAGTACTGTCTTTGGTCAAAATACATGCTTCCTAGCTCTTTTTTGGTAGTTCAGTGAACGAGTATTCGTTACTTTATTACGGTCAACTTTTCTTCCTTTTCTCACCACTAGAGTGTTCATCAAAAATAACTTTGATAATCGATCCATAATGCAGTCTGTGTCTGACTCTGTAGAAAAAATATCGAAAGCCAAGTTTTTTATTGCATTAAATGAGACAGATTTATTAATGCTTTTCTCAGACTTGCCATTGGCTAGGCCTGCGTTCAATGTCTCTTCTACATCTTCTGTTGTAATACTTTCTAAGTTGCTAATAAAAATAGTTGACCAAAAATCCTGCTTAATAGTTTCAACACTTTTACCTGTAAAATTTTCTAAGCCTAATCTTCCTTTGAGTTTGGAAAAAAATGTTTCTACTCCCCAACGTAAGTAGTATAATTCCCCAAATTCTTCAGCTTTAAACTGCTGTTCGTCTAATAACGATGTAGCTAACACTTCAATCTCACCAGAATGAAGAACTATTTTGACTAATCGAAACTTTATTTTATCAGGTAATCCTAGCTTTCTTAGCTGTCTCGCTATTTTGACAGATGCAGTTGACACTACTATCATGTCAGAAGGACTTCCTGGCTTAAACATAGCATTTATTTCATTAAATGATGAGTATGGACAGCGAATTATGTAATTAATACCTCTTTGTATAAGCTCAGCAAAAAACCTATAAGAAACATACCCTCTATCACAAATCAGCAAATCGTTGGATTTTACACTATCAAGCATATCAATAGCTAAAGCAACTTCATAGCTACCGCCTCTGCCAAGTACTGATTTTATTGCGATATTGTTTAATACATCGTAACATACTTCAAAGGTTGTACTTGTGTAATCTCCAAGCTCTTTTTCGGTATAATTTCTTATTGGTCTTGAGCCAAATTCATTTATTAACTCATCATTTTTTGGTAGAATCAGTGTAGAAGCATCAAATGCAAGTACTCTGAAACCATGGTGGGTTTTAAATCCTTGATCTTGGTAGTATAGGGAAATTATGCTATCATTTAGCTCTGAAAATGCAGTGTGCTTTAGCTTTTTTCTTGCTTGAGTAAATGCACTTGCTGTGATTGTGTGATCCTTTTTTGTATGCAGGACAAACTCATTAAGCATTACTTGTAATGATTTTACACTCTTTCTGAAAATTAGAATAAATACATCAATGAAAGGCAGCTTTCTTTTTCGTGAGAAATCTTTTGGAGATGCTTTGTGGGCGTTAATAAAGTTTAAACTCATCAATTTATCTTTTATAAATTTAATTATTCTTTTTTTTACTCATATCATTATTTCTTTTAATTCAGCGATCTTACCCGATTTTATAATACATTCTAACACTTTTTCCTTAACTTAATGGCAGTGGGGGCTTCTTTTGCCTTTTTTTTCGTTTGGTAAATTTCTTAATGTTTGTAGCTAACATGAACAAACATTTGAGAGTAACTTCTGCTAGTAGGGTGTCATCCCAGTGCCCAGACACTGGGATCCAGGAATTTTATTAAGTTGGTAAGCATAAAAGTAGCCGTTTTATGTTAAAATACAACATTTTAATGATTATGAAAAGGCTGGATTCCAGCGTCACGCGCTGGAATGACATTGTAGGGTGTTATCCGAGTCCTTTTTCCGTTATCAGAGGACCGTATGACGTCATCCAAGTAGCGTGACTACTTGGATCTAAGCTGTATTACCAAATCAAATTAAGTGCAGCATCATCACTTGTTGGAGGCTCAAAATACGGTTGTGACATTTCCTCTTGCACAGCTCTTTTAAATTCTGGACTTTGTATGCTTATCTTTGTTACATGCTCTTGTAAGGCTTTCTCAGCAGCTATTTCAGCAGCTGATGGACTTGTTCCATCTGCTCCTTTAAGACCAGTATCCCCTTTCTCTCCTTTTAGCCCGGTGTCTCCTTTATCTCCTTTTGGGCCTTGAGCTCCATCTGCTCCTTTAAGACCAGTATCCCCTTTCTCTCCTTTTGGCCCGGTGTTTCCTTGATCTCCCTTTAGCCCTTTACCTCCTAAGAACACCTTTGCTGTTTGATCACTTTTGGCACCATACTTATTGTCAGTAGAGTTATCAAGGAATTCTCCTAATTTATCCACTAGAATTGATTTGTCGCCGTCTTTTGCAGGAAGTATAGCTTTCGCGAAAGCTTTTTTGTTTACTGTCTCTGTAAGGTTGGAAGCATTGATTTTAGCAAAAGCAGTATCAGCAGCAGTTTTAGTGTAAACATCTGCAGTATTAGCTTTCTTTCCTAGCTCAGTATCGACGTAATTCTTGTCAGCTTTGTTAGCTAGAGCGGCTGTGTCAGCTTTTTTTGCCAACTCATCATCTACATTTTTTTTAGTGTAAACATCTGCAGTATTAGCTTTAGCTGCTAAATTAGCTGAATTAGCTTTCTTTCTTAGCTCAGTATCGACGTAATTCTTGTCAGCTTTGTTAGTTAGAGCGGCTGTGTCAGCTTTCTTTTTCAACTCATCATCCACACCTTTTTTAGTATAAACACCATTATCATCAGCCCCTGCTTTGAGCTTTGCTAATAGAGCATTTACAAAATCATTATTGTTTATGAGTGATTCTTCTAAAGGTTCATCTAACGTCATATCACACTCTCCATTGATTATAAAAACCATAGAGTGCATAAAAATAATATAATTTCCGTAAATGCTAGATTTTGCATAAGACTTCCCTGAAACTTGTTGTTTCAGAATTCTCCTCTTGTAATCCAAGTGTGTAGCAGATGATGTCATTCCAGTCTGGAATCCAGCCTTTATTATGCAGCCACTTATTTAAAGTTAAGTTTTCTGGATCCCAGTGGGCTTTGTTGCATCGCTAGCTATGATGGATTAAAGATAAAAAAGGTGGAGAATATCAGTAGCTTATTATTCTGGTATTTATAACAAGAACGGTCAGTGAATACCTAAATTTGAGTAAAAGAAATTTCACTACCACTCACTAATCTGGCTAAAATTCAAGAATTTCAATGCTTTAGCTATTTTCAATAGAATTAAATTTATTAATATAAATAACAAATTACTATTCTTAAATTTGATCAGATTGATTGCAAAAAAACAAGATTTTCAATAGGTTGCTTATAATCCTAACTATAGTTAGCCTTTCATAAGTAGCGATGCAACAAAGCCATCCCAGTGTCTGGGCACTGGGATGACACCGAAGGGGCTACTCGGATGACAAACCCTGTCATTCCAGGGCGTGACGCTGGTTTCCATCCAAGACGGCAGTGCTTGACACTGGAATGACAAGAAGAGGGCACTGCCCTCCTTGTATGTATTAGATATAGGCCGAGTTGTGGTCGTGATAAATGTGATCGCTTGCGCAATCGAACATTTTCACAAAACCATTCTCTAGATAAAGATTATATTCGTGATGTTGATCTGATAATACAATATTATCTTGCTCCCCTGAATTGAAATGACTTGAATCTGACAGCAATTCGTAATTTGGATTATCTATTTTACTAATGCTGTTTATTACTTTGCCATTACCACTTGATATAGCTAAACTATAACTATCACCATCCTTCATTATCTTGATGGACACCTTATCTTCAGGTAACACTATAAGCTTCTTTGTGCCACTATCGTGGATTACGAATTTGCCTTTTTCAAAATAGTATTTGTCTTCCGGCAAAGCACCAACCTTATAATCTGATGTGTGCAGTTTGTTCCAAAAATCTAACACAGATTGCTTTTCTGCTCCTTCCGCTCTATCATACAAGGCTTTCACATCATTATAATTTATCGTTACATTTGCCTTATGCTTCCCTTCTGAGTCCTGCTCGTAGCTCTTTTCTATTTTGAGAATTGTGTCTTTTAATACCTGCTCTTTCTCCTCCACTGAAGCTGACCTTTTTGCCCTTGTTGGAATTTGTGGCTGGTCAGACTGCATTTCACTATTGTCGTTTGATGCAGTTTTCTCTTCAGCAGCTTGTGCAACAACATTAGTAGTACTATGAACTTCTGTCTTAGTTTCACTTACTTGCCCTTTTGGACTTTCGGTTTGTTTCTCTTTTGTAAATATTCTCTGATAGTCCGTGTAGCCTCTATTAGTATCACCGATATCGCCACTGCCTTGATCAAAAGTTATTTTTTTACTTCCATTTCCCATATCTTCAATTTCAACTTGAGGAGAAACAGATGCTAGGAAATCGTTATAACTGTAGTTGTAGTCAGCAGAAAAGAATATTTTTCCTTTAAAATTGTGAAAGTTATTAGACAACATTCCAATTTCTTCATCACCATCAAACAATTTTACTTTAGTGAAATATGTTTGATCTTTTATTCTAACTATTTCACCACTAGAGTTTCTTTGTATGTGATAATCATTTGGGTCGTACTTTATAGCAAAAAGTTTGCCAGAGCCATATTTCTCTAAGTTTATAAGGCCCACATTTACATGTTTATGGGAATAATCTCTCTTTTCATATTCATGTGCAAATATTGGATCTATGTATCTATATTCATCTGATATATTTGGCATACCTATTGGATGTTCATTTCCATCTTTCGTCACCGGAACAAGCTTATATGTTCCGTCTTTTTCCACTAATTTTAGATGAGTAATACTTTGTGGTAGTTGAAACCTTACATTTGCTCCATGGTCATGAATAAATAGATCACCTTTTTCGGTAATATAAAAGCCCATATTTTTGAATGTATGTAAATTTTCGCCTCCTTGTTTTACAACCGCTTCGTGTACATCGTCGTCTGTCCTATCTGTTCCCTTATTATCCAGTAGTTTTCCTTTTTCTACGATTACTCCATTTGCCTTTTGCTCATCAGAATATTGGGCATGCTCTGAATCCTGATGATTCAAAATTTTGGTACCTCTAAGGAGCAGAGAATCTAAATCTTTTTGGATGTGTCCAGTGCTAGGATGCAACAATTCATTTTCATGTAAATGCGCCTCATCAAAGTATTCATCACGTTCAACTGTTCTGCCATCTATTAGGGAAGCTTTATAATGACCGTTTTCTTTTGTAACTGCCATGTAAGCACCACCTTCGTATGAAACATTTAAGTTGTGTAATATATCCTCAAAAACGAAAGTTTCTTTAGTTTGGCCTTCAACTTGCTTAAAAAATCCTGATTCGCTCAATAATTCTCCAAGCTTTGTATTTCCGTCATATATAGACAGTGCACCCATATCTCCTTGACCATGAGCTTGCATAGAAAAAATCTTACCTTCTTGTAGATCAATATGAGTACCTCTGATTAAGTTTGGATCGATATTGACCAGCCCATCTAATATTTTTGCTGCTTGGGAATTATTTTCAATCTTATCAACAGCTTTGTTTTTTAGTTGATCAAACTTTAAAAATGCTGGTCTGTATTTTGTATTTTCCTCATTACGTAACTCTTCAATAGTAATCTCTCCTTTATGATATTTTTGATACATTTCACCACGTTCTTTATTCAAATTATCAAATTCATCTACCTGATTCTTAATTTCTGTATCATATTTTGATAATATCCTTAAAGCCTGATTTTTATACTCTTGACTGTTTCGATATTCATTACCTTGTTGGTCAGAGTAAGTTAGTTTATCCTGTCCATCGGAAGTTTTTACTACCTTGAGGAAATGATATTCCTTTGATATATCAAGTGTATCATTTGTTGCCCTATTTATAGCACGAGCAACATCATGAAATGCAACGTGTTCTACAGGAGAAAAACTTCCAACGTTTTCTCCATCCATTTTTTCTATATTTGCTTTATAGTAGGATACGTTTTTAATTTCTCCACCCACTATTTCTTGACCAATTGCTATGAAATCTCCTTTTGTAACTTGCAAAGCGTTGAGATGTTCCATTGCAGTTTCTGTATCATTCTCAGCAAGCCAACTTTTGAAGTCAGTATCGTGTCCTTTTATGTCTTTCAAGAAACTTTTTGACTCATCTGAGTTACCTTGACGTAAAGCATCTAGGTAGTCTCTTAATAAACTAGGATCTTTTTCCTGTAAGTACATTATCAACGCATGACCTGTTTTATAAACCAAGCTATTTGCTTCGCTGTCCTTTGAGTATTCTAAACTTAAAATTTTATCTAAATCCAAATTTGCAGCTTCAGTTTTGTCGATACTTGATCCTTGAGAATTGAATTTATGATCTGAATGATGCTCAAAGTAGTCTGCAATTCCTTCCATTAATACTGTAGGTAAAGATTTGCCTCCTGTAGCCAAGTAAGTTAAACCATGTGCAAATTCATGCTGAAGATTATGAACGCCACCTTGCTGGTAGACGTACATTTCAGCAAAAACATCAGCTTTCCCTTTGTAGTAACATTTACCACCTTCGTCTCCAAGGTAAGAACCGAAACGCTCGCTTCCGCCAAGGTGAGTGTAATCATCCTTGTCATCAAACATGTAAATTTTAAATGTTTGTTCTGAACTGCCGCGTTCTAACTCGAATGCGTTTTTAAAATTAGTAGCTGTTTCTCTTATCTCACTTTCAATGTTAGCAACTTTACTTGCTCTTAAATTGTGAGAATAAACCTCTACTTTAATATTTAAATCTTCAACTTCTATAACATGTGGCGAATTAAACCCTTTGCCGTTATTGTTGAAATATTCTGCTTTAGTTATATTTTTATTTACTTGTTGACTAATTGTCATAATTTTAACCTCTAATTTGCTGATCTTTCAATATCAAGCATAAAGTAATTTCCCTAAAAAAAACGTAAATCCCTGTATTAATATAATTTATATCTTAATAAATAAAGTATAGATAGTTAACTTAATATGTAAAATTTAGAATATGGCTGAAATTCTATACAGCTATATTCCGGAATCACATTGGACAAGGACAAAAGCAAAGTGGTTTATTGACTTTCATTCCACCAAAGCACTATACTAAAACCACGATGGGTAATTAGCTCAGTTGGTAGAGCACTTGCTTGACGTGCAAGCGGTCGCTGGTTCGAACCCAGTGTTACCCACGTTTTTGTTCATGAAAAGATTTTATATGACAGCAGTGCACAACGGCAAACACTCAGCGGCACAGTCCAAGCGCTTAATCTATTCCATAATAATAGTTGCGATAACAATGTTTATGGAAATAGTAGGTGGAATAATTTCACATTCGCTTGCTCTACTATCAGATGCAGGGCATATGTTCACTGACCTCTTTGCTTTAGTTTTAAGCTGGGTAGCACATAGGTTTTCAGCTAAGAAATCCGATTTGCAGAGATCATACGGATATCATCGGTTGCAGATAATTGCAGCATTTGTTAATGGTTTAACTTTATTCTTCATTGCAGTAATTATTATAATTGAATCAATAAAGAGGTTTATTTTTCCAGTCAATGTTGAGTGGAAAGTAATGTTAATAATTGCTACACTTGGCCTGATCTCTAATATCATAGTCTTTTTTATATTACATAGTAAATGCGAGAGCAATATAAACATAAAAAGTGCTGTACTACACGTTATAGGAGATATCTTAGGTTCTGTAGCTGCTATACTTGCATCCATAATTATCATGCTTACTGGATGGCAAATAGTAGATCCAATCTTATCAGTATTTGTTAGTGTGATAATTCTAAATAGTGGCTACAAAATTCTAAAGAATTCTTGCCATATACTCCTTGAAGGTACACCTGAGGGTATATCTGCTGAAGAGATAAAAAGTAAGATTACATCAGAATTACCTGAAGTGATAGATGTGCACCACATACATACATGGTCGCTGTCTGATAATTATTTTATAATTACCATGCATGCTAAAATAAAGCAAAATGTGCAGCACACCAATGTTTTATATGAAATAAAAAAAATATTGCTAGATAAGTTCGAAATAGCACACTCTACAGTTGAAATCGAGTATGATGAATGTGCGGATAATAAGATACTTAAACATTGACGTTTTAAATTATTATGCTATTACTAAAGTGTAATGATGTTGAAGGTAAGCTATGATAGGTATTTCTCAAATACAATTTCCTTCAAAGGAATCTAGCAGGTTAAAGTTTGTTAGTTATTTTGCAACTTTTGTTTCTTTAAGCATTATCACTAATCCCGTTAATGTTCTTTTTTCTCTTGGTACTATATTCTTCAGGTCTGAAATTAAAACTCTTTATATCTACAAAGAAATAAAAACGGCAAAACAGCAAAAGATGAGCAAAAGGGAATATTGGGAAATATTTTTTAAGAACAATACAATCAAAGTAGTAGCCTTCCTCTTGTTTTCTGCTTTCATAACATATCTGACTTTCACCTCCACTTTCTTACTAATTTCGTTACTGGGAACTATACCACTTACAATGCTATTAATTTTATTGCAGAGTGAACTAAGGCCAAAAGATTTTAACCCATTTACGCTGCTTAAAGCTTCTATAAATTTCTTTTTGGAAGGTATAAAAGAGAATTTACGTGGTATGGTTAATAGTTTTGATGTTAAGCTCGAACATTTGCTTCCTCATCAATTAAATGATGGTATCAATAATAACGTTCACGAATTAAGACATAAGTATGGTGAAGAAGTATCCGAAGACGTTATTAATGATAGAGAATTTAAGCAATTTATTGAATATATAAATGATTTATATGAACTTAATTATCGTCAATTTAGTGATGAAGATAAAGGAAGAGTAATTGCATTTTTAAATGACTTTTGCAAAGATGATCAAAAGCATAGCTCTGGTTTCACAGGTGGGCAGATTTTACTTCTAGTTCTGAGAGCCTGCAATGATGGAGAGAGAGAAGCTGTAAAAAATAAAAAAGACGCGTTAATTACAAATTTGCTTGATAGCCAAACTTTCTCTAGACAAGAGCGTATTCCTAACACCTGCTTTACCGGTATTGTTTATAGGATGTTAAGTACATTAGAAGGTATTCATCCTGATCCAGAAATTAGATTTACTCCTCCAAGGCAAATATTACTTCCAGAAGCACAAAATGAAGCACGTGAGTTTATGTTAGACAGGTTAAAGAATAAGAAAAATAACAAAGAAATCTTTAACGCTTGGTATAAGGCTCAAGATAACCCCGGTGATAATGAAAGTCAAAAAATAGTTGATGATTTTATTTCAGAAGTAAGTATTCCTTTAATGAGAAAATTATTGAGTATTACTTCTCAATATAGTGAACAAATTGTGCTGACGTTAATGAAAAGCATTGGTTTTATGGAATTAAATATGCTAGAAGATTTTCTTCTTGACCATATAAGAAATAAGCTGAAGGAAAATAGTTTAGATAATCAAGAACATTTATTAAAAAACGTTAAAGAAAAAGTATTCTTAGGGCTATTAAATCGAGATCTACTCAAGACAGATTTTTCTCTCAAGGATTCATCTTTGGATGGAGCTAAAAGAATAGCTGACAAAATAATAATAGGAGAGGTTGGGAAATTTAGGTCAGAAGCTGCTGAAAAGGCTAGGGAAGTTAACCCTATAGAAGCTCAAATAGATGCTACATTGCAAAATCTGTCAGCCTTGCCACGAGAAAAGAAGTGTTGCATTGCATATAACAGACTAAGTAGCCAGTATAAAGGTGATGAAAGAAAGATAATGGAGGACATCTTACTAAAAAAATTAGAGATAACGAAAGAAGAAATGGATAAGATGCTAGAAGAGAATGATATACGTAAGCTAAAATTAGCACTTGATGATGCATGTAAGAAAAGTGGAAAAAGCATGGAAGAAATGATAAAAGAAGTAGAGGAAGTAGTCTCAAGTCGTTTCTCGCATGAAGTATCTGTTAGTAATATAGCAGCAGAGTCAGCACGCTTATAAAAATTTATTTTCCTTACCTTGCAGAAGATTCACAATATTTCTGTGATGCTTTAAGAAAACTAGTGCTCCTATAATTAGTAATGTTAAGAACAAATTCCTCTGAAAAAAAAAGGACCATGCTACAGCCGTTGAAGTAGCACTGAGTGAAGCAAGGGAAGAGTATCTAAAGGCAAGAAAGACTATTATCCAAATTATTACGAATACTAAAGTAATATCAATGTTAAATGCTATCAGTATCCCTAGAGTGGTTGCAACGCCCTTTCCTCCACTGAATTTTAGCCATACAGGAAACATGTGTCCTAAAACTGCTAAAATTGCAGATATGTATATACAAAGATTATCATCAAAAAATTGTTGTGCTATATAAACGGCAATAAATCCCTTAAAGGAATCCAGAAGTAATGCCAAAGCAGCAAGAAATTTATTTCCTGTTCTTGCAACGTTTGTAGCACCAATATTACCTGAACCTATTTCTCTTAAGTTTATCCCTTTTATTCTTGTAATGATTAAGCTAAACGGTATTGAACCGAGTATGTAGGATAGTATAAGGATTACGTACCTCTCCATCATATCCACAGTTGTTGTAATTTGAAGGCAATTTGTTGCCTTGAACGACGTCGTTCCAGCGTTTCTTTTCGTATCATCTGAGTACCAGAAGGGTGTCATTCCAGTGCTTGACACTGGAATCCAGATATAAAAGTATTTGCAAATTATGCAGTTGACAACGGATTCTAGGAGCATATCTTAAAAATAATGTCCATGATGAAATAGACTGGATCCCAGTGTCACGCACTGGGATGACAAGAGAGAGTTCTGAGGTAACAAGAAGATGGTACTGAAATGACATCTGTTGTTGTACCTTCATATGCCAAAATTTAATTAATTTTATTATTCCTCAGCCTTTTTAGGTAGCACTGAACTTCATCGTTAATCTGATTGCTAAACAGTATAAGCGCTGTCATGTTGATCAAAGCTAAACAAGAGAACAAAGTTCCACCGATATTGGCAATAGCCATTATATCTTTAGAAAGGCCAGAGAAAAACGCCACAATTATTACCGCTATGCGGTATATCACTATACTTTTTGCACCGAATAAATATAGCCACCCCATTTCACAACAATATACAAATGAAATTACCGAAGAAAATGCAAACAAAGGAGCAGCTACTGTTAGAAGGATAGGAAACCATGGAGAAACTGTCTCAAATGCCTTTTGAGTAATTAATATTCCCTCACCAACACCTGTTTGGTATGCACCTGTTATTACTATCGTTATTCCAGTTAAACAGCAAATGAGCATTGTATCAAAACACGGCTCTATCATTGCAACAAGCCCTGTTCTTACTGGTTCTTCATCTTTAGTTGTTGCATGAGTAATTGAAGCAGAACCAACACCCGCTTCGCTGGCAAAGATTGCCCTTTGAATTCCAGCAACAAATGCTCCTACCATCCCTCCGCCAACAGCATTGAAATCTATCATAGTGGAAAATAATATTTTCAACGTATAACCAAGGTTATGAATATTAAATGCAATAATAATAATACAACTAAAGATATATATAAGTGACATAATAGGCACTAGTGCAGAAGATACTCTAGCTATCCTTTTAATTCCACCAATAATCACTAGAGCAAGCAGCGCAGAGATTATGGAAGAAAGAAACCAAGAGTGACCATCTACCCAACTTGAATAGCCAGATAATATGGAAACCATTTGGTTGGTTTGAAACGCTACACTTCCACCAAGACCTGATAATACAAAGAATACTGCATACATGGCAGCCAGCACAATACCAAGTTTTTTAAATCCAAATTCCTCCAGACCATTCCTTATATACTGAAAGGGACCACTAAACAATTGGTCCTGATCTTCTGTTCTATGTCTAAACGCCAACGTTACCTCAGCAAATTTTGCTGACATACCAAAAAAACCTGTAATCATCATCCAAGGCACCGCTCCTGGCCCTCCCATTGAAACTGCAATTGCGACTCCAGCAACAGTTCCAAGGCCTACTGTGCTTGAAAGTGCAGTCATAAATGCCTGAAAATGCGTAATATGACCATCATGGTGATTCGTGTCATATTTTCCACATAAAATAGCAAATGCATGCTTAAACATTCTTATGTTGAGAAATCCAAAACGTAATGTTAGAAACACATAACCAAAAACTAGTAGAAGGATTATAAATGGCACGTAAAGGATCTTGAAAAACAGCACTTCATTCATGAAGTTATTTATTCCATTCAACACAGCGTCATAACTTTCGTAAAAACCTGAAGCAGCATGCGCATCATTAAACAATAGACAAAATAACACCATACAAAGTAATCTATAAGTCATGTTTAATACCTTTTAGAATTGTAATAGGAATCTATTGTACTCAAGACTTCCCTTCTCAGTAGATATATTGCAACAGCATTTGGAATCATAAGGCACATAAACAAACTGTCACCTAGATAAGATATAAATTCTATATTCTTTGACATACAACTGATATACACTGAAACCACTATAAGAATTTGGAACAGTATCAGTATTTTTTTATTACCAAATAAGTACAGCAAAGCAACTTCACAGTAGTAACAATAAGCTATTATTGTGGAGAATGCAAAGGAAAACATCATTAGCGGAAAAACTAACTTGCTAAACAAGGGCAAAGCTGTTGAAAATACCGAACTAATTAGTGTAATATCACCCACGTTATCAGTGCTATGCATACTAGTGATAATTATCACAATACCAGTCAAAAATGAGATTAATATTGTGTCTATAAGTGGTGCAATCATTGCAACGCACCCAACTTTAATTGGATCTTCTTCTTTTACAGTTGAATGTGCTATAGCTGCTGTTCCGGTACCTGCTTCGTTAGCAAACACTGATCTTCTCACTCCGGCTATTAATCCGCTCAATACTCCGCCTCCTATAGCTGATTTATTAAAGATGTCTTGAAATATTATAGATAAAGCATTCAGCAAATTACTTCCGTTTACATAAATTAAATATATACACATACAAACATATAGCACTATCATAATTGGTGCTAAGCTCGTTGAAACGAAAGCAATGCGCTTTATTCCTCCCAATATTACAATTAAGACAAGCAAGGATATAATAATGGACACGTTGTATTCAAAGAGGGTATTTGACAATGCTGCTATCTGATTTGCTTGAAATGGTATACCGCCCAAAATCATTGCAATAAGTAGCATAATCGCATAAGTGAAGGCAAGAAATCTACCAGTTTTTGCAAATCCAATCTTTGCAAGCCCATACTTCATGTAATAAAAAGCCCCGCCAGTTGTATTTTCAGAGCGATAAGTGAATGCAAGCACCACCTCGGCAAACTTTATCGACATACCAAGTATTCCGGTAATTACCATCCAAAAAACTGCACTTGGGCCCCCTATTGTGATAGCTATTGCAACTCCTGATATTGTTCCAAGACCAACTGTTCCTGAAATTACTGTTGCAAATGCTTGAATATGAGTGATTATGCCATTGTTATTGTTATTACACTTTAGATTAAATAGCGTCTGTATTCCATATTTAAGTAACCTAAAGTTAATGAATTTGAACTGGGCAGTACAAAAGATTCCAGTTGCAATTACCCAAATAATTATAAATGGAATGTTGAATATCTTTATATACAGAAATGAATTTAATAGTTCACTTATCTTCAAAATCATGCAGTTTTCTATTTTTTGTTAGCTAACGAGTTTTATATGTAAAATATATGTAAAACCCGATGCTTATTGGAATAGTAAGTGTATACACTATACCTAAAATTGGTAGAGTCATCCAGGGCTTACTGATGAAAAATACAATAAGTACTCCAAAAAATGACACAAATATATAGGATAGGCTTTTGGGAATATAAATATATTTTGCAGAGAAAGTTGGAATGTGACTTATCGAAAAAAATGAAATGGCCAGAAAGTAACAAGCTACGTTTCTTGTGTTAAAAAATCGCTCTATGAGAAGTAAGTATTCACTCTCATGAGATTGAAAGGTAATAATTATTGGTAACAAAGAAAGTAAAGCACACACTGGAGCTGGAACACCAGAAAAGAAAAATTTTTCCCAGTATGGTTGTTCTGAGTGTAGCGAAACATTAAATCTTGCAAGTCTTATTGATATGCAGATTACGTATATCATTACTAAAATCCAACCTATGACTTTGATTTCGTTTAGCTTCCAAAAATACAAAAGAAATGCAGGCGCTGCACCAAAATTTAGAAAATCTGCAAAAGAATCAAGCTGGGCTCCAAAATCGCTAGTTGATTTTAGAATTCTAGCTATTCTGCCATCCATTCCATCTATTATTGCTGCAATGATGATAAAAATTACTGAGAATTCCCATTGTTCATTAAATGTAAATTTAAGTGAAGTGAGACCAGAACATAAACCCAATAAAGTTATAAAGTTTGGGAATAATTTAGTAATAGGTAAGAATCTACTGTTACTTCCATCGTTATTCATATAACGTCAAAAGTAAGCTTCTCTTGAACGTTTTCCTTATTTAAGTTTGCTATAATTGTTTCACCACCAATAACAGTTTGCCCTTCTGAAACTCTGACTTCTGTATCAGCAGGAACATAGATATTCACTCTACTGCCAAACCTTATAATTCCAAACCTTTCACCTGCTTTTACGTTCTGGGATATTCCTAAATTACAAACGATACGACGTGCAATTAATCCAGCTATTTGCTCCACAATAATTTCTTTCCCCTTTTCGTATTCAATTACAATAACCTGCTTTTCATTTTCATTACTAGACCTATTGCTCATTGCGGATACAAACTTGCCTTTTTTATAACTCATTTCCTTTATCGTACCAGATATTGGTATACGGTTCACATGGACGTTCAAAACACTTAAAAATATGCTAACAAGCGTAAACTTCTTCTCCTCTCCGTTTTCTGCTGATAAAGGATAATTAACTTCTTCAATTTTTGAAATCACACCATCAGCAGGACTTAATATAAGATTCTTATTGTTTGGCACAGCTCTTGCTGGATCACGAAAGAAATAAGTACACAATAATGTCGGAAACAAGCACGTAACGCCAAACCCCCAAGATATAGAGAATGCTATACACGTTACTATAAAGGAAACTACTATAAATGAATAACCTTCCCTGTTTATATTAGGTAAACCAAAACACATAATCTTATTAACAATAACCTATTGTTAACAATTTATCATTTATAATTTCTCATGAAAAGCTTTTTTTAACTGCTTCAGCAAAGTCTTTTTGATACAAGGTAACATTACAGATTGTTATATTAGCACATAGAATTACCGTCATACTGTAACAACCCGTCCAACACAAAATCTAATGCCTAAGTTTAGATCAGAAAACTGATTCTTCTAAAAGTTGCTCACTATCCTCGTCTATTATGATAGAATTATCATGATTTCTGAGTAAATCTCTGATTTTCGTTTCTATTTCATTTGCGACTTCTTTGTTTGTTTTTAGGCAAGTTTTTACATTCTCTCTTCCTTGCCCAAGACGTGTGTTGTTATATGAATAGTAAGCGCCTGCTTTTTCAAGCACACCAAGCTTTGCTCCCATATCTATTATTTCTCCGAGTTTTGATATACCTTCATTGTACATTATATCAAATTTCGCTTCTCTAAATGGAGGAGCAACTTTATTTTTTACAACTTTAACTCTTGTTTCATTACCTGTAATATTTTCTTTGTCTTTTATTACACCAACTTTTCTTATATCAAGCCTTACAGAAGTGTAGAATTTTAATGCATTTCCACCCGTGGTAGTTTCAGGATTTCCATACACTACTCCTATTTTCATACGAATTTGATTAATAAATATCAATATACAGTTCGCTTTTGAAACGGCAGAGGTTAGTTTTCGTAGCCCATGGCTTAAAAGCCTTGCTTGCAGCCCCATGTGCTGATCACCCATATCACCTTCAATTTCAGCTCTTGGAGTTAACGCTGCAACAGAGTCAATGACTATCACATCAATTGCGCCAGAACACACTAAATACTCAACAATATGCAACGCCTGCTCTCCAGTGTCTGGTTGTGAAATCACTAAATCATCAGTGCTTACCCCAAGTTTACGAGCATATAAGACATCCAATGCATGTTCTGCATCGATAAATGCGCATGATCCTCCTTTTTTTTGTGCTTCAGCAATCACGTGCAAGGCAAGAGTGGTTTTACCAGAACTCTCGGGACCAAATATTTCAATTATACGTCCTTTTGGCAGTCCTCCAACACCTAGAGCCGAATCAAGCGCAATTGATCCTGTGGATATTGTGTCTATTTTCTCTACAGGATTTTGCTTCAGCTTCATTATTGCACCTTTACCAAATGCTTTTTCAATCTGGCTTATTGCATTATCTAACGCTTTTTGTTTATCACTATTTCTTTCTTCTGGGTTGTTTGCCATAGATCATTTATTAATTTATATAATTCTCTATGATAATCGAACGCGAATAACCTGCCAAGGTTTTTCTAGTATTTATGTATTGTTTTAATGAAAAATGTTAACGTTTTCATAAAGCGGATATTTGGTTGCCTTCGTTAGTAACACACTATACTTTAGTGTACGAACGTTGCAATTTGCAGCATAGCAGGTGGTGTCATCCAAGTAGCCAACACTGAAATGACTAAATTCGAAATGGCTACATGAATTTATTGTAAATTACTACCATATAAGGTGCGATGCAACAAAGCCATTCCAGTGTCAGCTACTTGAATGACACCTCTTAGATGGGTCAGCTACTCAGATCTGCCATAAAAACTGCAACCCTAAATGTTGGAGCACTGTCGTACACTAAGCGCTGTAATGACAATTTTAGTCGCTTCATACACTTATCATGCTAGTCATAACAGAAATAATTTTTACCAGAGATATTTGTGAAATAATTGGCATAGTTTGGAAATATGTATATTATAGAACATTAATAGTTAGTTAATTTGTAGGTGTAATATGGGCTATAAGCTAAGAACAAGAGAGTATGATTATAATGAAAGTTTATTTAAAGAGCTAGGCATTGAAACGCAAGAAGTAGAGGGGCGTAACTTTTTAGAGATATCTAATATAATAACAAAAAAGTATAGAGAGTTAGCAAGAAAATCTCACTCAGATAAAACAGGAGGAAGCGATGAAAAAATGCAAGCCATTAATGAATATAAGGCAGGACTTTTAAAATATACTAAGCCATTAAGCAATGGGAAAAATTTAATAATTGTTGAGGAAGAGCAAAGATATGTGCAATTAGCTTCACAAGGCCAGAATGATAAGCGCATAAAATGTTTCATTATTTTTGGATTAGTAAACCTATTACTACTCATTTCATCATTAGTGTCGTATCTCTACTTAGGATTTAGGTTATTTAAGGCTGCTAATTTTACCAATGCACCTGGTATTTTGTTTAGTGCTAGTCTAATAACAGCTGTTACAACTTTTTTCTTAACAACTTATCTTACTTTTTCTTTAGTTAAAAAAATTGTAGACCTGCAGAATACTCAACAAGAACAAGGCGAAAACTTAGATCAAGAAGAGCTAAAAGAGGAAATGTTTAAAAGT
The DNA here is from genome assembly GCF_009012935.1 of Wolbachia endosymbiont of Nasonia oneida. Classification (NCBI taxonomy): domain Bacteria; kingdom Pseudomonadati; phylum Pseudomonadota; class Alphaproteobacteria; order Rickettsiales; family Anaplasmataceae; genus Wolbachia; species Wolbachia endosymbiont of Nasonia oneida. The sequence continues at coordinate 107,775 of NZ_QESS01000004.1, forward strand.
AGAAAATATAAATTTTTGACTTTCACTTCTCAATATTTATTTTATCTTCCTTGTATTTTGTTGGGTGCTGGTTTGGCATTACAATATCAATCTAGTTGTGTAGACAGTAAAATACTCATTGGGTTTGCTGCGGTATTAGGGTGCATTTTATTATTACAGTTAGCAACTGAGATCTACGAGAGAAAGGCTGTAGATCTTGTGAAAACTGAAGGAAGGGGTACTGAACAAAGGGCACCTGTAGGAATGTTAACCGAAAAGCCAAGCAGTACTGTAGATCCTGATGGTGCTTTTAACGCCTCAGCTCATGAAGTGGGTTGATTATTCTCCATACTCAAATCTCTCGCTAGAAATAATGAGCCACAGATTAGTATGGTTTTGACATTTTGGATAGAGGCTTTTAATATGTGATTTGATATTGCATCGCCAATTGATTCACATTCAACTGCTTTTATTCCTATGTTATTGGCTTTTTCCCTAATCAAATTTGTATTTGTTGCTTTAGGTTCAGACTTAACACAAACCGCACATAGTAGCTTGATATATGGCTTTAAGTGCTCTAAGAACTCTTCCACATTTCTGTTACTAGTAACACCAAAAACCATATAAATACCTTCAGCAAAATTATCTTTTACCCACTGAGATAGTACTCTAGCACCATCATTATTGTGTGCACCATCTAAAAATAATTGCCAATCTTTCGGTAGTAGGAAAATTAAATTACCTTCTTTTATAGACTCTAGCCGTGCAGGCCAATAAGTGCACTGTAAACCTGAAGTGATATCCTCTTCTCCAATATCAAATTCATACTTTCCACTTAAAATACTACATGCTGCAATAGCATTGCCTGCATTAATCACCTGATGATCACCCTTTAAAGACGGCAAAGGAAATTCTATTGATTGAGTAGCTGATTGGAAAACCATTTTGTTGTTCTTTTTTTTGCAATTCCATTCAAAACCTCCTCTATATAGGGGAGATTTCTTATTTATTGCGTGGTATTCTAGCGTGTTCATTATAGATTTTTCTTGTGGTGCTATCACGCAAGGAACATTAGGTTTCATTATTCCAGCCTTTTCACCTGCTATAATTTCTATAGTAGGGCCAAGATATTCCGTATGATCAAGTGCAATGGAAGTAATTATTGTTAAAATCGGACTATCTATAACATTTGTTGTATCAAGTCTTCCACCCATACCCACTTCAATTAAAGTTATATCGGCTTTATGACGAGAAAAAGCTAAAAAAGCTGCAATAGTTGCAGCTTCAAACAGAGTGATAGGTTGTTCTGCAATTACGGCACGGCATTCTTCTAACAAGCTATATAATTCATTATCGTCGATATAACTGCCTGCAATAACTATTCTTTCATTAAAATTCACCAAATGTGGAGAAGTGTATGCGTGTACCTTATACCCTGCTGCTTGCATTATATATCTTATAAATGCTAGTGTTGAGCCTTTCCCATTAGTTCCAGCTATATGAATTACGGGAGGCACTTTTTTCTCGGGATTATCTAGTTTACTAAGAAAGCTTTTTATGCGATCAAGAGAAAAATCATTCGGCCTGCTACCAAGTGGCTTAGGCCAATGAGGCATATATATCATAGATTATTGTTACATTTTAATTCAGCTATAACGCTTGCTATGCCATGCGTGTCGATTTTTTCACTAAATTGATAACGTTGATTAATAGCAATACTTATTCCACTCATTACAACATCACTTATCAAGAAAGAACTGTTATTTTTAGTAACTTTAAAATCAATATTTGTAAATTCTTCATCACCGTAAGAAAATCTTGTACCAATTAAGCAAGTTTCATCGTCAACTGCTTTTGTACTCATTATGATCATTTCACTATCATGCATGTATTTATATAAAATTTTAACGCACAAACGCGTAAGATACACTTCATACTCTCTTAAAAAATCTTCTTTTTCTTTTTGTTTAACTAAAGCCCAATGTTTTCCTATGACGAATTGCGATATTCCTTTGAGGTTAACATTGTTTTGAATGACCTCCTGAAGCTTTTTTTGCACACATTCCCGGTTTTTTTTATTCTCCTTTGTAGATATACCATCCACTTGTTGCTTCATAGTATGCACAAAAATTTTGTGATCTGTACAATTAGTGTAAGCACTTGAAGAAATTACAATAAAAACAATGATAGTTAAAACTTTAGTAATGTTCATAAGATATATTTATTAGCTATGATACTTAGAATGCAAAGTTTAATAAAGATTAAATAATAATCGCTAGCTTTAATATATCTATAGACACACCTTGTATAAATCATCTACAATTAATTAAGGGTCTGTTCTATGCGTTATGAGTTAAGTTAAATTTCCCGAGCGATAATTTCTAGTCAAGGGAATTGCCTCTGTTAATTTCGTTGAAATTGATACGCGATGCCCACCTTAACTTTAGTCTCAGGAATCTACTAAGGCTGACGGTAGATACGGATCCTATTTTGATTGGTTTAACATTTATGCTTCATCAATACAAAGAACAGGGTGTTTTCCTATGTTTGCCTAATGAAGTATTCCAAATTGTAATTGATGTTGAAAGGTATCCTGATTTTGTTCCTTGGTGCAAAGCCGTTTATATAAAAGAAAAAATTAACAACCAAATGGTTGTGGATCTCCTCGCAGCTTTTCATGGAATTAAAGGTAGATATACATCAGAAGTTACTTCTCTTTCTCCAAGTGGAACAAATGAAGGTTGGATAAAAGCTGTATCATCAAATGGAATATTTAAACATCTATACAATGAATGGCAATTCATTCCCATAGATGAAAATAAAACTATGGTAAAGTTTTATATAGAGTTTAAGTTTAAGTCCAACTCATTTTCCACTTTATTAAACTCAGTATATAAGTATACACAAAGTAAAATAATTGCTGCATTTAAAGATAGGGCTGAAAGCCTTGCTAAACAAAAGTTATCTTGACATTATTAATATAAATGTATAATTTTTTTTAGTAAGTTAAGTGTTTATATTGTAATGATTTTTAGACTATTGTTTTTATTAATTTTCATAAGTGTTAATTCTTATGCAGTTGTTAAGCAAGATTTATCCGATAACCAATACATTCAAAAAAAACCCAATGAAATAACATCAAATGAGCTATTATCGCCATTACCTAATGATAAATTATTAGGAGATCCAAAAGCACCAATTCTAATGATAGAATATGCTTCATTAACTTGTTATCACTGCTCTCTTTTTCATAGGAATGTTTTTCCTAAAATTAAAGAGAAATATATAGACACAGGTAAGATGTTATATATATTTCGTCATTTTCCTTTGGATTACAGAGGGCTAAAGGCTGCAATGCTAAGTCATTGCTACGAAAAACAAGAAGACTACTTTAATTTTAACAAAGCTGTTTTTAACTCAATAGATTCGTGGAATTACTACAATTTAAGTGATTTGACTTTACTACAAAGAATTGCTGCACTAAGCAACTTAAAGCAAGATGCATTTAACCAATGCATTAATGATAAGAAAATAATGGATAAAATCGTAAATGATAAATCACTGGCAATTAATAAACTTGGTATCACAGCCACTCCAATATTTTTCATCAAGCTTAACGATGATAAATCATATATAGAGCATAATAAAGTTAAACATGGAGGGTATAAAGAGCTGAAATATTTCACTAATGTGATAGATAAATTATATGGAAAAGCTATAGTGAAGTAATACCACTGTAGCTTACCATATAAAAGACTCTATGCTGAGTCATTGTTTTTCACTACTGTTTGTTGTTTTTTACGCTCAAACTCTCTTTTTTTACTGTGCCAAGTGTAGTAATACATAGCGATTTTATTCTCTATTAATACTATTGTTCCATCATAAAACTGAACCATATCCATAACTTTTCTCTGAGCTTCATCAAAACGTTCTTTATACTTTTCACGATAAGCTGGATTATGTAGTAACATAACCCCTTCATTCTTGTTAGATTTTTTGTTTAACGTTTCAACTTCACCAGCAATAGTATAAGACATATAACCCCCTCTAATTGATTATAAAAATTATATTTTAAAAAGAGAAATGCGCATAAACAATCCCTTTAATTCTAGCATAATAATCGACTGTTTATTATACTAGTTAACTATAGTACGATATATAATAATTTTTGTCACTTAAAATTTTATACTATGAAATAATAACTTAAAATAAATGTTTTTATTATTTTAAACTATATTATTATATTTATAAATTGTGTATGAATTAAGTCTCCCTAATTTATAATATATGCGTAATAATTTTAGTATAAAATTGTCATACATAAGAAATCTATTTGCAAAAGAATATAAAAAAATAGAAGAATATTGTATTCTTGAAAAAAAGCAACATATTCAAATTGGCCCTGAAGAAGGAAAGCTATTAAGTTTATTTATAAAAATCCAAAAAATCAAAAGTATTGTTGAGATTGGCACGTTATACGGTTACTCGTCGATTTGCATGGCAAAAGCTCTACTAAAAGACGGTCATATATATACAATAGAAAATAATCCTCAACACTCAAGAATAGCAAAAAAAAATTTTAGTGCTTTTAATCTAAGTGATAAAATTACTCTAATAGAAGGCGATGCACTGGAAAAAATTAATGAATTATCAGTAAAAGCACCATTTGACATGATATTTATTGATGCTGACAAAAGTAGTTATCCTAAGTATTTAGATTGGGCAGAGTCATACATTAAACAAGATGGGCTAATCGTTGCAGATAACACTCTATTGTTTAACACAGTATTTTTAGAATCGCCTCCAAAAGAAGTATCAGAAAAATCATGGCATGCCATGAGGGAGTTTAATAATAGATTATCAGATGAAAAAAAATATTTCTCTATATTGATTCCAACTGATGAAGGAATGACTGTAGCTTTAAAGCTAACATAAGTTAAAAATCAAGGTCAGCATAATGTTTAGGAGGGATTAAACCAGAAATCCTCTCTAATAATATCTCACGAAAACAAGGCTTTGATTTAACAATGGAGTACCATTCTTTTAAAATTTTACTTTTTTCCCATGGAAAACTACTTACATAATCCATTACGGAAATATGCGATGCTAAAGTAATATCAGCTAAAGTGAACTTATCAGTTGCAAGCCAAACGTTCTTGTTAATTAAGTGTTCGATGTATTCCATATGGCAAGGCAGGTTATGCTGAGCTGCATGAAGAAATCTAGAGTCAGGGCTGCGGTTAGTAATTACTTTTTCATTCATAATATACTTAGTAACTTCATTGTAAAATTTGTTATCGAACCAATTGATTAGAGCGCGTATTTTAGACTTAATAATAGTGGATGAACCAAGTAATTTGACGTCGCTATTGTAAGTCTCTTCTATATATTCACAAATGGCATTACTATCCGCTATTACAAAGTTATTATCTATTAACACTGGTACTTGCCCGGTTGGATTGATCTCCATAAATTCATTCCGCTTTTCCCACGGATTTTCATACACTAGATCACAGCCTAATTTTTTTTCTTTTAGAAAAGCTCTAACTTTTCGTGAAAATGGACAAAGAGGAAAATGATATAAAATCATAATGTTCCTCTTTTGTTATACCAATATCCTTTTTTTGTTACTCTATGGCTTGACCTACAACTGTACGAACTTTCTTTGTAGTCCACAGAAGTTTGCGTAGCAGGTAGTGTCATGCAAGTAGCTGACACTGGAATCCAGTTCTTGTTATACAATTGCCTAGTGCGCTCATTTACAGTTAAGTTTTCTGGATCCAAGTAGTCAAGCACTGGGATGACATCCTTTTCGGTAAAAATTGCTCTTATATCACAACATTCATACAGCTGTATGCCTAGGCACTGGGATGACATAAATAAGCGCTGAAATGACATAAATAAACATTGGAGTGACAATCTTGTAGTGACTTGCATGACAACTAACTTTTTGTTTACTTCAAAATAGCACTGTAAAAAATTTAACATATCAAATTATAGAGCTAATATAGGATATACCTTGCTAAATAAAAAAAAAAGTATAATATTTTATAAGGTATGCAGGCAAAAACTCTGTAATTTGGTCAGATCAGAAATGAAGCAGCCATATCAGAACCTTTTTGGGTTGCATACCTATTTCATTATTTGTTTTATCCGAGGCTATGAATATAGCATTAAAACATCGTCCTAGTAGCTTCAAAGATCTAGTAGGTCAAGATATATTAGTGCGTGTATTAGAAAATGCTTTTATTTTAAACAAAATCCCACAATCTATACTGCTCTCTGGTAGTAGTGGAGTTGGTAAAACCACCACTGCAAGGATAATAGCTTTATGTTTGAATTGTTCCCTGGGGCCAATTTTTGAACCTTGCGGATCATGTGAAAATTGTCTAGCAATAAAAAATTCAAGCCATCCAGATGTAATTGAAATCGATGCAGCAAGTCACACTAGCATTGACGATATTAAAGTAATCCTGGGAGATATTTGCTATTCACCTATAAGCTCTAAATTCAAAGTCTACATTATAGATGAAGTACACATGCTATCTAGCAGTGCATTTAACGCATTACTTAAAACCCTAGAAGAGCCACCATCTAGTGTAAAGTTCATTTTAGCAACTACGGAAATAAAAAAGATACCAATAACTATTATTGCACGTTGTCAAAGATTTGATTTACACAACATTCCTGTAGCTAAAATAGTGGAACGTTTAAATGATGTTGCACAAAAAGAGAGTTATTCCATTGAAAAGGGAGCATTAGAATTAATTGCACGACACTCTGGAAATTCAATGCGTAACGCCTTGTTTTTGATGAATCAAGCAGTGCTATATAGCAAAGATGGTGCAATATCCACTAAAAATGTGACAGACATACTTGGCCTAGTGGATAAAGATATTATATTCGATCTATTAGGGGCAATATTAGAAGGTGATTTACAGAAAGCTCTATCAGTGTTTGACAAGGCGGTAAAAACAGCAAACCCACTTAGTATTTTTGAAGGTCTATTGCAAACAATTCAGTTAGTATGCCGTTTTTTGATTACAAAAGAGATTGATAATGCAGTTACAGAGCATGAAAAGAATAGGATAAAAGATTTAAGTATAAAGAGATCTTTAATATTTTTTTCGAGATTGTGGAAGATGTTGCTTAAAGGTATTCAAGATATAAAAACTTCAACATGCAACGATGTTGCTGCTGAAATGATGTTAATTAGTCTTTGCTATCTCTCTGATCTACCTTCTCCAGAACAGGTGATCAAAAAAATTCTTTCACAGAATGCAGAGCAAGGAAATAGACAGGGCAGACCTGTTGCACCTTCCCCCTCTGTCATCCAAGTAGCTGACTACTCAGATCCAAAAAAATATGTGGAAAGTAAACAACAACCCCACTCTGTCATCCCAGTAGCTGACTATTCGGATCCAAAAAAATATGTGGAAAGTAAACAACAACCCCACTCTGTCATCCCAGTGCGTGACACTGGGATCCATGTGGAAAATAAACAACAAAATTACGATTTTGATAAGATTTTGCAACTATTAAGGCGAAGTAACCAAATTTATCTTTACAAACAACTGTGTAATAATCTACAATTAATAGATTGTAAACCTGGATATTTAAAATTAAAAGCTGTATCTAAGTTGGATAGTAATTTTTGCAATGATTTAAAAAATTACTTAAACCAGGTGACTCAGCAAGAGTGGGTTATTGCAGTTGATACGGGTTATATAAACAGGGAAGTGAGTAATTTAAATTATGCACCTGCAGTTAAGGATATACTTGACACGTTTAAAGGTGCAAAAGTAGTTAATATAGAAAATAAGGAGTAAGTTGTGGATTTTAGTCAAATAATGAAACAAGCGCAAGAGATGCAAAAAAAGCTTGCAGAAGCTCAAGAAAAATATATTGGAAAAGAGTTTCAAGGTATTTCTGGTGGTGGCAAAGTTTCTGTATTAGTGGAAGTCATAAAAATAGGTAGCTATAAAGCTAAAAAGGTGAACATAGACTTAGAACTTATGAGAAATGAGGAAAAAGATATAGTAGAGGATTTAGTAACAGCAGCGTTTAATGATGCCGTTAAAAAAGCAGAAGAAGATATGGCGAATGCAACTTCTGATCTTGCAGGTATGATGGGTTTACCATCTGGGTTTAAACTTCCTTTTTGAATTTACTACTGAAGTTTCTTTTAGTGTAAGTATTTTTTTTCTAATATTCCCAACGCTAGTACTTCTTCATATAATGCACCTATAGCTAGCACAGCCCTACGTCATACCGTGATTCATTCCATAGCTGTACGAACATTCATTTTTGAAAGTAAATTGCACAGCAAATGGTGTCATCCCAGTGCTCAGACACTGGGATCCAGCATTGCCGTAATCTCATCAAGAACGTTGTGCTTTAACATAAAATGGCTACTTTTATGCTTACCAACTTAATAAAATTCCTGGATCCCAGTGTCAAGCACTGGGATGACAAGAAGAGGGTACTTGAATAAGAGGCATTGCCCTCCTGGTAGACTCAAATTGCAATGTTCGTGTAGTTATGGATTCATTCGCGGTATCTCATCCGCTAACAAGCAGCGGAATGACGAGGTCTTTCGATAGTAAATCTTACCTATGTTAGCTATACCAAAAAATCAAAAGTCGTATTTATTCATTAATAAAATCTTTGTCTTCTCCTAAAAATTAGTTAAAATGTAGAATATTTTGTGTTATTAAGTTAGCACTTGACTTAACTTTAGTTGTTACTTAGACTGCTAAAGTGGAATTTTAATTTTTTTTACGAGGACAATTATGCATTATAAAAAGTTTTTTTCAGCAGCCGCTTTAGCAACGTTGCTAAGTTTATCAAACTCTGCTTTTTCAGATCCTGTTGGTCCAATAAGTGATGAAGAAACTAGCTACTACGTTCGTTTGCAATACAACGGTGAATTTTTACCTCTTTTCACAAAAGTTGATGGTATTACCTATAAGAAAGACAAGAGTGATTACAGTCCATTAAAACCATCTTTTATAGCTGGTGGTGGTGCATTTGGTTACAAAATGGACGACATCAGGGTTGATGTTGAAGGAGTTTATTCATACCTAAACAAAAATGATGTTACAGATGCAGAATTTAAGCCAGATACTATTGCAGACAGTTTAACAGCAATTTCAGGGCTAGTTAACGTTTATTACGATATAGCAATTGAAGATATGCCTATCACTCCATATGTTGGTGTTGGTGTTGGTGCAGCGTATATTAGCACTCCTTTGAAAGACGCTGTGAATGATCAAAAAAGTAAATTTGGTTTTGCTGGTCAAGTAAAAGCTGGTGTTAGTTATGATGTAACTCCAGAAGTCAAACTTTATGCTGGAGCTCGTTATTTCGGTTCTTATGGTGCTAATTTCGATAAAAGCGGTGGTGAGAAAGACAAAGGAGGACATACAGTCCTTTACAGCACTGTTGGTGCAGAAGCTGGAGTAGCGTTTAATTTTTAGTCTATCTCAGTCTTGTTATCCCAGTGGGTTTTTTCTTGTCATTCAAGTAGCATGACACTGGGATCTAGAAAAAAGAAATGTGGATTCCAGTGTCAAGGCACTGGAATAACACTATTTGCTATGTGTTTAAGCTATAATGTTTACCATTGTACTGGTAGAATATCATCTAAAGTTACATAATGTTATCCAATTAGCTAACACTGCGGCCTACTGTCTCCAAGAAATTAGATGGAAAATTTGTACTTTTTTCAAATCAAAGCTTGAATTTTTGCTGGAAAATCAATATATTATATGCATGAAGTTTTAATTTAAGTTGTTATGTTGACCTCAATGGCAAACTTATGTGTCGATAGCAGAACCAATCTCATGCAATATATTGCTAGGGTGCAAAAATTTCCTATGCTGTCTCAAGAGGAAGAGGTACGATTAGCAAAAAATTGGAACCAATATAAGGATGTTTCTTCTGCTCATAAATTGATTACCAGCCATTTGAATTTGGTAGTGAAAATTGCAATGAAATTCAAAAATTATGGACTATTGTTGATGGACCTGGTCATGGAAGGAAATATGGGTTTAATGCATGCAGTGAAAAAGTTTAATCCTGATTTAGGGTTTCGTTTTTCAACTTATGCGGTGTGGTGGATTGAAGCTTCAATAAAAGACTTTATATTGAAATCTTGGTCGTTTGTGAAAATAGGCACAACGCAAGCACAAAGAAGATTGTTTTTTAGTTTACGTAAAATAAAAAAAAGAATTTTACAGTATACAAACAGGGAAACCTTAAATAATGAAGAAATAAAAGCAATATCTAATGAGCTTTCTGTATCCGAAGGAGACGTTCTGCAGATGAATTACCGTATGGCTTGTAAGGATCAGTCGCTAAACGATTGCATAAAAATAGGTGATGACTCTAAAAGGGAGCTACAAGATATGATCCCATGTAACTTGGTTAGTCAAGAAGTAACCTATCAGAATCATGAAGAAAAAGAATTAAAAGAAGCAATTTTAAACAATGCACTAGCGAGCCTCAACGAAAGGGCAAGAGACATTTTTATCAGTAGATATTTGTCTGAAAACATTCAAACTCTGGATGAACTTAGTAAAAAATATTGTGTTTCAAGAGAAAGAATAAGGCAGTTGGCTGAGCAGGCGATGGCTAAGGTAAAACAATATATACAATCTGAAAGTTTGAAATTTTGTTTGCATGCGTAGTTTTTTTATATTTCTAATATTTTTTTCGATAGACGCTTTTGCATCAGTTAGTGATGTGCAACTGAAGGAAAAATATAAAGATTGGCTCGTGTATACTGCATTGGAAGATGGAGAGAAAGTATGTTATATTGTATCCTATCCTAAAAAAAAAAGCGAATATTATACAACCAATCGCAAGCCGTATGTAATAGTTAGTTATGTTGATAAAAAAGCAGATGAGGTAAGCGTTACCTCTGGTTTTCAGTATGACAAGGAGCCTGTAGCTCTCAATATCGATAAAAAAATTAAATATACATTGCCTATAATACAGGGAAGTTTTGCGTGGGCAGAGCATACAAAAATAGATCAAGATCTCATTCTAAAAATGAAGCAGGGATTATCAATGGTAGTGAATGGAAAAGCAAAAACAGTAACCATTGATGATACTTATTCCCTACTTGGTTTTCAAAAAGCGTATCAAAAAATGCATGATTTATGCCATACAAAGTAAATTATTGTAACAGAATAGGTAATTTTCCAGTTATAGTATAAAACAGACTGCCCTTTCGATAAATAGCACTTTACTTTATATGGGATGTGGATATCATTTAAAATATATTTTTGAGAGTTAGCAATGTCAGAGGTTGCAGGTGTAGATACAGAAATCAAAAAGCAAAATTCTGTGTGCGAGCAGATGCGTTTTAGCGTGAGCCGCACAAGTCTTTTAAATACATTATCCAGAGTAAGTGGAGTGGTTGAAAGGCGTAATGCAATAGATGTTTTGGCGTGTATAAATATCAAAGCACAACACGGCAGCATAAAATTAATGGCAACTGATCTTGACATTTCAATGTTTGCCTCACTTGCTGCAACCGTATTAACAGAAGGAGAAGTAAAAATTTCAGCGCATACTTTACATGACATAGTGAAGAAGTTACCCGCTGATTTGGATGTCAATTTTGAAGTAAACAACCAAGGAAAATTATTGATGTCTTGCGGAAATGCAAACTTTTCTTTACCGAATGTAGTTTCAAGCAGCTTTCCTGCTCTTGAAGAAGACAATTATAAACATGATTTTACTCTACTAAATACGGACCTGATAGACTTATTAACTAAAACAAAATTTGCTGTATCACTAGATGATACAAGGTATAATTTAAATGGAATATATCTACATACAGATGAGCAATTTCTGTACTGCGTTGCAACTGATGGCCATCGTTTATCATGTATAAAGAGGCCAAAGCCTGGGAACATCAATGGCGAATTTGGTGTGATCATTCCACGTAAAACTGTTATGGAGCTGTTAAAAATATTGGACGATTGTAATGAAATTAAAGTAAAACTCTCAGACAGAAAAATCAAGCTTACATGCGGTGAATATATTCTAATATCAAAATTAATAGATGGGACTTTTCCAAATTATAAAGCAGTTATTCCAGCATCTCAAGATAAGCATATGATTATTGAAAGTAAAAAACTTTCAGATGTTATAGATCGAGTTTCCGTTGTTGTATCTGATAAAGTAAAATCTATTAAATTCTCACTACAAGAAAAGCTGCTAACTCTGCATTCAAACTCCCAAGAGTGCAGTGATGCAACTGAATCCATAGAAGTGGACTACAATGAAGCCCCTATAGAAATAGGGTTCAACTCGCGTTATTTGCTTGATGTTCTATCTTGCATAAAAAATAAATGTAAGTTTAGCTTAGCCGATGGTAATAGTGCTACAATTATCACTGATGAAGATGATTCAAGTGTATTATATGTAGTGATGCCAATGAGAACTTAAACTCGTCATCTCGCTGCTTGTTAGCGAGATCTGGAGATACTGCGGCGGTATGACACTTATTTCACTAAGAACGTTACTTTTTATTAAATTAGTAATCTATCTTTACCAAATACAAGCCAAAAGGCGGCGCGGTAACCCCAGCAGCACTTCTTTTGCATTGGCTTAATATATGTAGCATTTCTTGCGGATTGGTTCTATTTTTTCCAAATTCAACTAAAGTACCCGCAATAATCCTCACTTGGTTATGTAAAAAGGAAATAGCAGATATTTTGATGTGTATATGATTCCCGTTTTGTACTATATCGATATCATCAATTGTTCTTATCGGATTTGCGGCGTGACAATCTTTTGAACGAAAACTTGAAAGGTCATGTTTTCCAAGTAGATGTTTAGCAGCTTCACGCATAATATTTACATCAAGTGGGCTAAACACTTGCCATACATAACCCGTCTCCAGAGCGGCAGGAGCATAGCGATTAACTATTCTGTATTCGTAATATCTTTTTTTTGCTGAAAACCGTGCGTGAAACGCATCATCTACAACTTCTGCATTAAGCACAACTATAGGAATTGATTTTAAATGATAATTTATTGCGTTTCTTATTCTATAAAGCTCACATTCCTTTTCCATATCAAAATGAGCAACTTGTCCTAAAGCATGAACCCCAGCATCGGTCCTTCCACCACAGTACAAGGCAATTTTCTCACCACTAAAATTAAATATAGCATTTTCTATCTTCTCCTGGATTGAGTTAGCAGAGTGTTGCTGTTTTTGCCAACCAGAGAAACTACTACCATTATATTCTACCGTTATTTTGTATCGCACTGCATTACATCAAGCTCTATCTAAAATAGTCATTTTCTATCTTAACATAATTTATGGTCAAGCCTACAGTGCTGCCACTCCCATAAAGTAGTTCGTCCAATCTTAAATCTTGCTGCCACTGCTTCTCTGCTTTCTCCTTCGTCTAGCGCCTCCATTGCTTTTTTTCTTAAATCATAACTATATGCTGCTGGCATTCAACCTCCTTATCATTATCTATCCTTATCACATCCGGACTTCTATGAAAAGAGCTATAAATCGTGAAAAAGAACTGCTCATTAAGTGCTATTTGCTTAATAAATTTACTGACATTGGTATGGCTAAATTCGAAATGGCTACATGAATTTATCGTAAATTATTACCGTATAAGGTACGATGCGACAAAGCCATCCCAGTGTCAGCTACTCGGATGACACCGTCATAAAGGAACCAGTGTTAGCTACTTGGATGACAACCATTGTGCTTGAGGCAAAATTGACTATCACTTCTTTTTATAGAGCTTGCTCCAAACTTTGTTGTTAGTTAATACAAAAAACACTGTTAAAATTATAAAATACGCCACTACTTTTAATCCAAGTTTATGCCGGCGCTCTAATTCTGGCTCTGCTGCCCATTGTAAAAAATTTATCACATCATACGCCATATTTTCAACTGTGGCTTGCCTTGCACCATCATATTCCACCATTCCTTCAGAAAGTGGTGGCGCCATAGCTAATCTGCCTGTTGGAAAATACGAATTAAAATATAAATCATTTTCATCGTGTTCGCCGTTTTGATAGCCTGTTAACAATGAATAGACATAATTTGCACCATCATGCCTTGCTTTAATAATTAATGATAAGTCTGGTGGGACTGCACCATTGTTGCTTGCTGCAGCTGCTTCTTTTGTATCAAAAGGCGCAATAAAATAATCCGAAGGTACTCCAGGTCTGTTAAACATTTCACCCAAATCATTCGGACCATCTTTAACTTGATAAGAAGCTGCTATTTGTTTTACATCTTCTTCAGAAAAACCGACATCTTGCAAATTACGAAATGCTACCCTATTCATTGAATGACAAGCAGCACAGACTTCTTTATACACTTTATAGCCACGCTGAATTGACTCTCTATCGAAAGATCCGACAATTCCATCAAATTTCCAGTCTATTTTCTTATTTGGTAATGATTTAAATTCTTCTGCAGATATAAGACTAGATAGAAATAACATGCAGAAGATTGCAAATACATTAGATCCCATGCATAACCACTGTTTTAGTAAATTTCGAATTGATGTCATGCAAGTAGCTGACACTGGAATCCAGCTTATTTCATCACTGACATTATGGTTATCATGCACTCCTAGAATCTGTTGTCCATTGCATGATTTGTAAGTATTTTTATACCTGGATCCCAGTGTCAAGCACTGGGATGACAACGGAAGATAGTGGAATGACACTGTGTGTTGTATACAACGTTCATACAATTGTGTACATGATGCTGGAATCCATTTATTTTTTTTCTGGATCCCAGTGTCAAGCACTGGGATGACAAAAGAGGGCTCTGGGATGACAGAAGAGAGCTCTGGGATGACAGAGAATTTTGTAAGAGATCTGCTTTGAATTGACATCACCTCATCTCCGGCACAGAATCACTTAAGGTTTTTGGTGGTTCTTTTGGCTTTTCATACTTACTAAGCAGTGGTAAAACTATCACAAAGTATGCAAAGTAATAAAGAGTAGATAGCCTACTCATAGTGATGTAATGCTCTTTTACCTCTTGTCCTCCAAGCCAGGCAAGAAGTACAAAATTTATTGCAAAAACCCAAAAAAATTTCTTAAACACCGGGCGATAAGCACCACTTTTAACTTTTGATTTATCAAGCCAAGGTAACAAAAACCACACTAAAATAGACGCAAACATGGTAAGCACACCAGTAAGTTTATCTGGAATTGAACGTAGCATTGCATAAAAAGGTAAAAAATACCACTCTGGCACTATATGTACCGGAGTGACCATAGAATCAGCTTCTATATAATTGTCTGGATGCCCAAGATAATTGGGAGCATAGAAAACAAATGCGAACAAAACTACAAAAAACAGACCAAAAGTTATGCAATCCTTGACTATATAATAAGGATAGAGAGGGATGGTATCCTTATCTGATTTTACCTCCACTCCACTTGGGTTACCAGAGCCAAACCTATGCAGAGCTATCACATGAAGCATAGCTAAAGCAATAATAACAAAAGGCAGAAGATAATGCAGAGCGAAAAAACGGTTAAGTGTTGGGTTATCCACTGAAAAACCACCCCATAACCATATAACTATTTTATTGCCAATTAAAGGTATAGCAGAAAATAAGTTGGTTATAACTGTTGCACCCCAGAAACTCATTTGTCCCCAAGGCAATACATATCCCATAAAGGCAGTTGCCATCATTGCAAAAAATATAAATATTCCAATAAACCACACCATCTCTCTCGGTCTTTTATAAGATCCGTAATATAATCCACGCATTATATGAACATAGACTACCATAAAGAAGAGCGATGCTCCAACAGCGTGAGTGTAGCGTATTAACCACCCGTAATTCACATCCCGCATTATGCGCTCTACACTATTAAACGCATAATCAACATGCGGAGTGTAGTGCATAGCAAGAAATATACCTGTTATTATTTGTAAAATCAGCGCTATACCAGCCAAAGAGCCAAAGTTCCAAGCATAATTTAAGTTTTTTGGCACTTGGTAAGAAGCAGTGTGTCTTAGAAAAGAAAATATAGGCAATCTATATTCTATCCATCCTAATATGCCTTTTTCTTCTTTTATTGTTTCTTTTTTGTTATCTTCCTGCATAACTTAAACCTTTCTGAACACATGTCCATTGCTACTTTTATCTTATTTTTTTATTGTAGCAACTTATCCTTTACGCACAAATAAAAACTTTAAAGCAATATTAATTACCTCTTCAGCAACCTGTCACGTGCTGCGTTTAATTTTTGTGCAAAATATTCCGAGCCTCCTTTATCTGGGTGAACTAATTTCATTAAATTTTGATATGCTTTATTGATTTCATTTTGGTTCGCTCCAGAATCTATTCCTAGCACTTTAAATGCTCCATCTCTGAACATGTTACTACTACCAGACTAGTATGATTTTGTCTTGTAAATTTATTCAACAACCCTATTCTAACTATATAATGAAAAATTATCTACAAAGTGTTTATGAAGATGGTATGAAAATCCAACTATCTAAAGTCAACAAATATTTATTAGTTTTACTGATTACTGTCTCAGCATTTCTCATATCTGGGCAAGTATCCAGTTCAAGCAATATCGAGAATGATTTTCAAGATTTACAAGAAAAATTACCATTATTGAAAGATCAGGATTTGTTATTTTTAGATCCAGCTTCAGCTTTAAATTATGGTGATAGGGCAGGTAAAAAAGTGTTAATGGTTATAGTTCACCATACTGAAACATCAACACTAAAAGGTACAAAAGATACGCTGAATGCTAGAGGATTGTCAGTTCATTTTATTGTCGATAGGGATGGCAGCATCACCTTAATGGTTCCATTAGAGAAAGAAGCATGGCATGCTGGTATTAGTTATGCAAGAGTTAAGGTAGATAGTAAGCTTGAAGAGTTACGGAAGCTTAACAACTATTCTGTAGGTATTGAAATTGTAAACACAGGACTTGAGCCTTTTCCGGAAGAGCAAATGAGATCTGTTAAAGAGCTGATTTTATACCTTATGGAGCGTTTTAAAATTAAAAGGGATATGATATTTAGTCATTCTGAAATAGGAACTATAGTGTATGATCCAGAGCTTGGCTATACAATGCGTAAACCAGATCCACACAAATTGTTTGATTGGGAGTTATTAGAGAAAAATGAAATTGGATTGCACATAAGTGACAGAATAAACCCTAAAGATGCTAAACACAAAATGGGCAAAACATTGTATAAAGCAGGTGATAGAAATGAAGGTATTTTGAAATTAAAACAAAGGCTGAACAGATTTTTCTATAAGATAGAACCTTGGAATGATAAGAAAGGTAATGTAATTTTTCCTGATAATAATGCTGATTACTCAGATGAGTTTGATGAGAATTTTGTATGGGTTATTTATCAGTTTTCAATACATAATTTACCAAGAGAAATTAGAAAAGATCTACCTCTTAAACTAGAACAAGCAGATATATTTCCTGAATTCTTTAGTGAATATAGTCATGGCATTTCTTCTAGTTATCTAACCTTTAGTGAAAAAATTAAATCGACTCTACAACCATGTTTAAGCAAAGTAGATTATGAGAATTTATTATCTTCTCTTGCACAATATGAGAATAACATTTCTCCTGATGCATCTACCACTTTAATGTACAAAATTAAGTTATACTATGATTCTTATTTAAGATATCGCATATGGTCTTCACTCTATAAACCATTTAAGCTTAATGTATTGGAAGAGTTAGAGATTTTAAAGAGTGGAGTGTTATCTTTAAAATCACTAGATAGCTCTAAAGCTGCAGAAGTTTCCAGTTTAATTGATAGCTTTAAAGTAGATATTTCTTTAGAATTTCAGGGTTTTGAAAAACAGTGGTTTCAGGAGTTTAAGAATGCTTGGAGACAAGAATTTATACCTTCCCTGGAAGAACAGATAACATGGACTGCACTACATGAAGCAATATTGGAGTATTTAGAAAAAGCAAAGGAAGAAATTCGTTAAACGAAAACTTTTTTTAAGATCACTTTTTTAACAATTTATCACGTGCCGCATTTAGCTTTTGCGCAAAATATTCCGAGCCTCCCTTATCTGGGTGAACTAATTTCATTAAATTTTGATATGCTTTATTGATTTCATTTTGACTTGCCTCAGGATTCAGCCCCAGTATCTTTAATGCTTCATCCTTGGACATGTTATCACCAGTGTAATTTTCAGTATAACTTCTACTGCTACTAAATTCGTTCAAAAACTTACTCAATATAGAGTTCATCATGAAACTCATATTATTTTTTTTTGTCAGGAAAAGAAAAAATATAACAACGCTAGGCAAGACAAATGTAATTACTATGAATACTAAAAAAAGAAAAAAGATGAATGACATGTATATTTTTTTATCATTTTATGATTAAATAGTAACAATTATAATTGTCATGGTAAATAACATGTTCATCCAGATTGAAGAAACACCAAACCCAAATACGCTAAAATTCCTTCCTGGATTTGAAATTTTAAACGAAGGAGAAACGGCTGATTTTTCAAATGCAAATGAGATAAAAAATTCTAAACTAGCAGCAAATCTTTTTCAAATAGAACATGTGGTAAGAGTGTTTTTTGGTCATGATTTTATTTCAGTAACAAAATTGGGTGGAATTAATTGGGATACATTAAAAGTAGAAATTTTAACTACAATCATGGATCACTTTACTTCAGGTGGAAAAGCACTAGATAAAGAAGGAGTAAATGATAATAATATACCGGATGAAGAATTTTTTGATAAAAATGATATAGAAATTGTAAATAGAATAAAAGAATTAATGGAAAGTTATATCAAACCTGCAGTTGCTCAAGATGGTGGCGATATCAAATTTCGTGGCTATAAAGACGGGATAGTTTATGTTGAGTTACAAGGAGCTTGCTCTGGATGCCCAAGTGCTGCAATTACTTTAAAGCAAGGAGTGCAAAATATGCTGAGCTACCACATACCAGAGATTGCAGGTATAGAGACCACACTATGACTAATCAAACGGTTAGAGGAACAAAAGATCTCCTGTTTGATGAATGGTACAAGTTTAAACACATAGAGCAAACAGCAAGCAGAATCTCAAATCTATATGGCTTTTTGCCTGCTCAAACTCCGATATTTGAATACACGGAGGTTTTTACAAAAACCTTAGGTGATAGCTCAGATATCATCACTAAAGAGATGTATAGCTTCAATGATAAAGGGGGAAAGAGCATAACTTTACGTCCTGAGTTCACTGCAGCGATTGTCAGGCTACTCATTGAAAAAAAACTGCAAACACCGATAAAATTATTCTCAACAGGACCTGCATTTCGCTATGAAAGACCGCAAAAGGGAAGACAAAGGCAATTTCATCAGATAAATTTTGAGGTTTTTGGCATAGAAGATCCAAAAGCTGATATTGAATTGATATCACTCGCTCAGCACTTACTAACTGAATTTGGCATCAATAAAAATGTAAAGCTGGAAATCAACTCTTTAGGTGATGGTGAAACAATAACTAAATATAGAGAAGCTTTGATCTTATACTTTACAAAGTATCAAAATGATCTATCAGAAGATAGCAAAAATAGGTTGATCAAAAACCCACTCAGAATACTGGATTCCAAGGACGAGAAAGATAAATCAATAATTTCTGATGCGCCCAAAATCAGCAATTATTATACGAAAGAGTCCTCAGATTTCTTTGAACAAATACTAAATGGATTAACAATTCTTGATATACCTTATACCGTAAACAATAAACTAGTTCGAGGTTTGGATTATTATTGCCACACAGTGTTTGAGTTTGTTACAGAGGATTTAGGTGCACAAGGGGCAGTTTTTGCCGGTGGAAGATACGATAATTTAGTATCTTCAGTAGGTGGAAAACACACTCCAGCAATAGGATTTGCAGGGGGTATTGAGCGCATAATGGAGTTAATCAATTATTCTCCGAAAGAAGAGCGACCTATTTACCTAATTCCAATCGGTAGAGAGGTTGAAGAATATACCCTAACACTTGCGAATGAATTGCGCAGAAATGGTTTATATGTAATCTATGAATATAGCGGAACGCTCAGAACCCGAATGAAAAAAGCAAATCAAGCAAATGCTAAAGCTGCTTTAATTTTTGGCGATGAAGAATTGAGTAGTAAAACTTTAAAGATTAAAAACATGAATACAGGTGAAGAAAAAATAATTGCTCGCGATAACACAATAGAAAATATCTATTAGGAGCAATGCAAATGTTTTTCTCAGTCAGCTATAGAAGAAAATTCGTCTGCACAAGAATTTTTCATAGTATTCAATGTATCATAATCTGTAAAATCTAATTTTACCGGTGTAATAGTAATAAATCCTTCTTTTATTTTATTTATACTACCACTGCCTGAGTGCTCTCGAGACCAATTTAAGCTAAAAGAGCCATTCGAATTTTCAGTAAAAGTTAAATCCCCATCAATGTTATATTCACCTTGTTCAGCAAATTCTACTCCTTTTACTTTTTCCGTAGCAGGAAAATTTACACTCATCACTATGTTTTTAGGCCAACCAACCTTAACTAGCTTGGCAATAACCTTTGGTGCAAAAACCTTTGTATTGTGCCAGTCTATTTTATCATGATAAACTTGGCTTAGCGCAATAGAAGGTATAGACCTTGCAGCACCTTCCATTACAGCACCAATTGTTCCTGAATAACAAATATCGTCCCCGACATTTGATCCAATATTTACTCCGGACAATATTAAGTCTGGTTTTTTATTCATAACTTTATTTAGCGCAATAATGACACAATCTGCAGGAGTACCAGACACACTAAATTCCCTTTCACTATGTTGTTTTATTCCAATAGATTGTTTCACTGGATAATCAAGAGATCTTGCAGCTCCGCTTCTATCAGTATCTGGTGCCACTATCCATATCTCTGACGCAAAATTCCGTGCAACCTCTTTGAGTAATTTTATTCCTTCACTTCCAAAACCATCATCGTTTGTTATTAATATTATCATATACAATACTCAGCTATACAGCTCCAAATTATGTAAACCACTGGCTGTAAATAAACTCATGAGGCTTTAAGTTTCTTTGCATAACTGTGGACTGTAACAAAGAACCTGCTGTAAATCAATAGATTTCTTGCACAGGCCATAACTGTCATTACAATAGAAACGAAAAAACTTACTTGACAAACTCCGCCAGCGCCCTTATCATGAAACTGA
>NZ_QESS01000040.1:0-2640 GCF_009012935.1 Wolbachia endosymbiont of Nasonia oneida
AACACATATCTTATCGCATTCGGACTATTATAAGAAAGGCTATAAAGCTGTGCAAGATAGAGTCTACAATCTTATTTACCCCTTCTTGTTTGTTAAATTCTAATTTTTTTACACATTTTACAACAGAAGATGACAACTTGGCTTTTAACGTGTCATCTTGTAGTTCTTTACCTACATTTGTTCCAATGTTACAATGTTCGTTGACAACTTTTTTAACCTTAGCTTCTATGATCTCCCTTGCGGATTGTTTTAAATTACTTTCTAATAATTTAAGTAATTCTTTACTTTCAAATTTTCCACTATTTTTATTTGATAGAGATTTTATGGTTTCATCAAGCACGTTATGGCAAAAGTGCTTTTCTTTAAATTCAGGAAAACCTTTTTTTAACTCCTCGTTTTTCCTAGATAAAAAGTTATTGAGATTCTTATCCCCAAAAAGCTTATTGGGCAAGTTCCGCAATTTTGAAAGGGTTGATCTACTAGAGCTAGTAGTTGATTTTCCAGTAGATACTGTGCTTACCAAACTCACTGCATCTGGCGTTTTAGTTTTTGTTTGTCCTTGTGATTTTTTAGTTTCTCCATCAATATCTCCTAACCTTTTATCAACACCCTTTAACTTTTCTTCCAACTTTTGTTGTTCTTGGTTTTCTTTTTCTCCCTGTAGTTTCTTAATATCAGCTTTTTCTGCTTGCTTCCGTTCCTTTTGTAACTGCTCTATCAACTTCTCTTGTTCTGCAATCTTTCCTCTGGTTTCTTGTAACTCTTCATCTAATTCTTCATTTAACCGCATTAAACTATTTATTTTCATATCCTTTTCTACTTCAACCAGAGGTCTTTTTATTTCATTTAGAGATTCTATGTTGCACTCAATTAATCTTTCGCTTAGTCCAAATATCAATTTAGATTTTTCCTTTAATTCTGCTGAGAGCTCTTCCTCTAGTTGGCCTGAAACATCTTCCAATTCCGTATAATCTTTTTCGCATTCTGCAAGTTTAGACCTTAACTCTCTATTCTCCTCTTCTAAGAAGTCATTTCCTAATTGTAAGTCTACAATCTGCTGTACTTGATCATTTTCTGTGCATACTTCTTCCATATCAGAGTAGTCATCATCAGTGAATTCATTACTTACTTCAGCGCATATTTCTTCCACGTCAAGGCAGTTGTCATCAGAGGTGAATTCATCACTTACTTCAGTTTGAATTCCTTCATCTTCACTCACTATTTCACTTTGACTTTCTTTTTCTGCAACTTCAGGTCTTAAATTAACTTGGAAACTTTTATCCGTTGTTTCGACGTATTCGGTCTGCATTGTCGTATCTTGAAATGTAGTTTCATCCTTACTTATTATTTCACTCTGGCTCTCTTTTTCTGCCACTTCAGGTTTTAAATCAGCTTCAATATTTTTATCCGTTGTTTCAACGTATTCGGTCTGCATTGTTGTATTTTGAAATGTAGTTTCATCCTTACTTATTACTCCACTTTGGCTCTCTTTTACCGCAACTCCAGGTTTTAAATCAATTTGAGCACTTTCATTTGTTGTTTCAGGATCATCAGTCCGAATTTCATTACTTCCAGTAGCTTTATCGTAATATAGAATATTTTCTGCCCATTTGTTCCATTTCTTTGGTAGTATTCGTCCAACCGTTTTTAAGTACAACCAAGCAAACACAGTAGACCAACTGTATTTTTGTTTAACATTAATTTCATAATTAACCGTATTATTAATATTTGACATAAAATTACCTTGTTTTTTAACTTTAATTTACAGAAAATTTTAACAGTGATAAAGTTATATATATTAGTATAAATGTTAAATAAATACTAACGCGGGTTGTCAAATTATGGTAAAGCTTTTGCCTGCATAATACACTTTAAGCAGAAATACACGTGTTTGTAAGTACAGCATTTGCTTTTTCTATCGCTCTTGCTAATATTTCCTGTTCATTGTTCTGATTTTTCACATTGATTACCTGAGCGGCTAAGTTTGCAGGAAAAGTGACCAAACTGACTTCCCATAATTCCACTTGTTTTAACACCCGAGCTCCGCTTTCATGATCAACATCATACTCTATAGGTATATAGCCGATGGAAAGTCCGTTAATTGTTCCAGTTTTGAGCATCAAATACACTTCTTCTGCTTTCTGAATACCCAAAAGTAAATGTGCAATTATATATAGACCAACATCATTCTCATAAATACCTATGATACTACCTATAGGTTCGTCAGGATTATGCTGCCAAAGGAGTTTTATTTTATTTCTGTTTAAATTTTCCTTAAATGCCCCAGGCAATATCAGATCATTTTGTTTATCAACTATATTAAAAACGCTAGCATAACCAGAAAATACACCGTTTTCTCCTATGCTTTTTATTGACAATGGTGAATAGAGAAATTTCTTATTCATAAGGCCTCCTGTAGTATTGGGAATTCTGTTTGCACAATGCACTGCAATGTCAAATCTATTATATGCAGTTCTCTAAAAAGGGGAAGTATTTTTTTAGTTACTAAAAACGCTAAATTGTAATATGGTACAATGTTACAACGATGTCATGAAAGTAGCTGAAACTGGTTCCTTTATGACGGCAGTACCTTCTCCACTGCCATTAAGTTAAGGAAGGAATGGTAAAAAACGAACCAGA
>NZ_QESS01000041.1:0-2576 GCF_009012935.1 Wolbachia endosymbiont of Nasonia oneida
TAAAAAACATTCCAAACTTTCTCTCCACTTTTTCTGGGTAAGGTCAATACCTTTAAGCCCAACACCAAGCTCGAGAAAGTAGAAAGTGTGGAGCAGCCTATTCAGTCTTCTTTGAATCTAACATGAAAGGCTATGCTCAAAAAACTATAAGCGTCCAAGTAATTTTTTAAATAAGATAACTCCTTTAGAATATCTCTTAAGCTATTAACTTAACATCACCATAGGATTTAAAACATCCCCCAAAAAATGTTAAAGCTATTTTAGTAAAATACTCAAAACTTGACCCTAAGCAACTTTGAGTTCATGTTCCTGGTACTCTTGCTTTACCTTCCTGCATAATCGCTTTTGGAGGAAATATATTACTGGATGAAGAACTCACTATATCACCACACTTTAAACCTTTTACCGCTGCTTTGACTCCTTCTGAGACTTTTTTAGATAGACTAATTGTTTCAAAAGATTGACAAAGTTTTCCAGACCTTTCAAAATATCCCTGTTTAATAGCATCGTAGACCCAATATCCACCAAGCGAGCAATTCTCACCTAATTCTTCTTTACAATTTTTGAACTTTTCCAGTATTTCCTTTTTGTTACTAACTTCTACTATTATTTTATCTTGCTTGTCAGGGTACAAATTAACTTCTAATTCTCCTAAACTAGTAGAGAAAGTTAACACTATATTACTATTGTCTGCAAGATTAGTGTAATGCCTTATGCCATTTTCCGTTATAATTTCTACCTCATTTTTACCGATCTTGATTATATTTCTTC
Organism: Wolbachia endosymbiont of Nasonia oneida; assembly: GCF_009012935.1. NCBI lineage: Bacteria > Pseudomonadati > Pseudomonadota > Alphaproteobacteria > Rickettsiales > Anaplasmataceae > Wolbachia > Wolbachia endosymbiont of Nasonia oneida. The sequence goes on from NZ_QESS01000041.1 coordinate 772, forward strand.
CGTATTCTATTTCTCCTTGAGTGAGTCCTAAACTCCTTGCTCCATCTGTAATCTTCGCAACATCTATTGTGCTATCTTCTGAATATTCTAAGTAAAAAGTAGAGTTATCAATTTTTGTGCTATTCAACTCGGAATTGGTTGCATTTTTTGCAATTTTCAGAAATCTCTGAGTAAAATTGAGATACTCTTGATAAGCTTTGATCATATTAGCTTTATGAGCTTCAAACCCTGATCCTATAACCTCCAATTTATCAACACTGTCACTTTTTCCTAACCTTGCTCCCTTCGATACTAATATACAGACTATATTGCTAGCGACTTCTGGACTTTCTTTTAGCTGGTTAATTCTTTCTATTACATGATCTGTGAAATAATTCTTTTGATCTTTAGCAAAATTCAGTCTTACTCCAGATATGATAGCTTCATTCACAACTTTTTGTAATTCAGCCATATTTTTAGCTTTTGATACTTCTGTCAAGTACTCATCTAGCTGGTTTAATTTATCTGGTAAACAAACGTTAAATAAACATTTACTTGGTAAATTTACTGTTTGGTGTGAAGTTGTCTCAGCCTCTTGTTCATCTGCTCCTGCTTGCGATTGAGTTGCCGCTACTGAAAGTAACTTACTCAATTCAGTGCACATATCACCTTGAAGCTCTGGGAGATTATATTCATAGTTCTTACTAATCAAAACAATCTTTAAATCTTCAGTGTTTTTATGTTTATCCAAAAACTTCTTCAAATTTTCAATACCTTGAGTGTCAAATTTATATGAGTTGTACTTATCGTCAGAAGTGTATGTACCCAGGACCAGTTTATTTAGTTCTTCATTCAATTTCTTTTGCTTTTCAGTGAATAAGTGCTCTATGGGATAGTAATTGCAATTGTCAATCGCAATTTGCATAGGAGTTTTTCCATTCTTATTCTCTATTTTAAAATTATCCACATATTTCATAAAATCATCCATTTCATAATCTCTAGCAAGAGGTACAGCTACATGTAGAAATGTTTCTCCTTGATGATTCTGAATGTTAGGATCAGCTCCATTTTTAATGAGTAAACCTACAGTTCTGTGGTCTATAAGACCAAGATGAGCAGCAGCGTAATGTAGAGGTGTATTTCCTTGATAGTCTCTTATGTTAGGATCAGCTCCTGCCTTTAAGAAATCCTCCATCAATGTACGACCATTGTACATGTTTTCTTCTAGCACTTCTATAAGCATATGTAGTAGTGTGAACTCTTTCGCTCCTACTTTAAGATTAAGAACAGCTTTTAGATCTGCGTTATTCTCATTTTTTGCTAAAAATTGTTTAAGTTTTGAAGTGTCAAGAGAATTAGAATACCTAATAATAGGGTATAACTCGCTAATTAATTCTTTTTGACTATTTGTTAATTGTAAACCACCTAATTTAACAAACCATTCTTCTATTATATCAAGACAGGAAGGACCAAATAAGTCTGAAATTCTCCAAAGTAAATCCTGTTTAATGGAGTTATAGTAATCATCTTGATTACCTACTATTGGTAACTCATCTGTTTCTATACACTTTAGCCCACTACTTAATCCCCCTCCTGAAACTTGCTCACTTGTTTGTTGACTGACAGACACTACAACAGGTTTTTTTGACTTTTCAACCATCGTGCTACCTCCTAGCTTGAACAGATAATTTATTATATATAATGTATCATATGAGTCAAGTCAAGTCAAGTCAAGTTAATTTAACATAACATTTTTCTTATTTTGCAATTTTTATACTAAGATGTATGGTCCCAGAGTGTGATGGTGTGGATTTAGTATAAATAAT
>NZ_QESS01000042.1:0-2090 GCF_009012935.1 Wolbachia endosymbiont of Nasonia oneida
GCTATTTTTGTAATTGTTTGACCTGCCTTTCTTTGTTCATTTGCCAGTTTAACAGCTTCCAATTTGAATTCTGCCGTATATTCTCCTACCATTTCTAATCCTCCAAAATTTTATTTTACCCAAAAAAACTCTTTTCTTTCTCTCCACTTTTTCTGGGTAAGGTCAGTCTTTAGGCACCCAAACAAAGGGAAATGCTGGATAAAAAGAAAATACTTTAAAAAGTATAATAACGATAACTGGCGTTTTATGACAAGTAACAAGATACATCTTATTATACACAGCGATCATGTTATTAAACGACATATCAAAGTGCAAAAAACCAGATCTCCATATGATGGTGATTGGGTTTATTGGGGTAAACGTCTGAGAAAAATACCAGATAAGCCATTAAGAGTAATAAAACTATTGAAGTTACAACAAAGTAAATGTGATAATTGTAGACTATGGTTTAAAAGTGATGATACAATAGAAATACATCACAAAGACCGGAATAGACGAAACAACATGATCAAAAACTTATCTTTGTTACATGGACATTGTCACGATGAATTACACAGGAGGTGTGCATGAAAAGCTCCAAATTGGAGAGAAGCCGTATGAGGCGCAAAGTCTCACGTACGGTTTTGAAGTCGAGTGAGGAGGGGCGACCTTCTTCACTTAGACAACAATATGCAGATGAAACTACGGAAGAAGACTTAAGGAAAATAGCAGAAAAAGCACCAATAATAAAGTTAGCCTACGATGAATTAGACAGGTTTAGCTGGAATGAAAAAGATTTAGTAGCATATGAAGAAAGAATAATGGATCTGCGGAAAGAAGAAGGCATCCTCGCTAAAAAACTTGATGAGGGAAAGATTGAAGGAAAGATTGAAGTAGCAAAAAACCTACTTAAGGCTGACATCTCTATTGATATTATCTCTCAGACAACCGGCCTTCCTCAAGCTGAGATTAAACGACTTCAGGAAGAAATCACCTAAAAGGCTAATGATCAACGAAGAAATTGTAAGAGAGAGCTTAAAAAAAGTCATAGAGCAAAAAATCGGTAAAGATGTTGGCATAATATCCTCAATCATTATTAAAGGCGGGGACGTTGGTTTTGCGCTTGAAGTTGCCGGTAACACACAAGCAAATGAAGAATTAAGAAAAATTTGTGAACAAACTGTTAAGGCTATACCAGGGGTGGAGAAGGTAACCGTGGTTGCTACTGGTCAAAAACAAACTGGGCAACAAAAAGCTAAATTACATATCGAAGGAGTGAAAAATATAATTATTGTGGCCTCTGGTAAAGGAGGCGTAGGTAAATCCACAGTTGCGCTAAATCTTGCTCTCTCATTAGCAAAGTTAAAACACAAAGTTGCGCTGGTTGATGCAGATATATATGGTCCTTCAATTCCTAAAATGCTTGGCGCTGAAAAATTAAAGCCAGAAATACAGGGTGGAAAAGCAATACCTATAGAAAGGTATGGACTACATACTATTTCAATCGGCTATTTTGTTGACAAGGATCGTGCAGCAATATGGCGCGGACCTATGATTACAAAAGCACTTTATAATCTGCTAATGGGAACAAAATGGTCCGATATAGAGTATTTGATAGTTGATACACCACCTGGAACTGGCGATGTGCATTTAAGTCTTATGGAAAATTTTAACTTAACCGGGGCGATAATAGTTTCAACTCCACAGGAGCTCTCTTTAATCGATGCTCGCAAAATTTATGATATGCTTAAAAAGCTCAGTATACCAATTATTGGCATTGTGGAAAACATGAGCTATTTTACTCAAAGCGGCTCAGAAATATACATATTTGGAAAAGACGGTGCAAAAAGAATGTCTGAGGAGCTAGGAATCAAACTCCTAGGCAGAGTTCCTCTAGATCCACAAATATGTCATGCTTCTGATTGTGGAAATCCTTTAATGCTAAGTGAAGATTTGGCAGAGATTTATGAAGGTATTGCTAAAGATGTTATAGCTAAAGTGGCTCTACAATTTGAAAAACCGTCATTCCGCTACTAGTTAGCGCCGCGGCGGTATGACGTAGGGGTAACCGTTCACACTTAATTCTTCAATCTCACTAATAGAAAGGCCAG
>NZ_QESS01000043.1:0-1801 GCF_009012935.1 Wolbachia endosymbiont of Nasonia oneida
TACACTATTATTAACAATTATTCAACCATATTTTTGAAGATAGCTATGCCGCCGCGAACCGTCATACCGCCGCGGTATCTCTAGATCCCGCTAACAAGCAGCGGGATGACGAATTACTTAACCGTCATACCACCGCGAACCGTCATACCGCCGCGGTATCTCGGCATAGATTCCGCTAACTAGTAGCGGAATGACGATTGTGTATCGTGTTTTGCTAAAAATCACAGAATGCAGTCTGGTTACCTTATTAGAAGTTTAGCTTTAACTTTAAATGGACTACTCAACCGTGACAGACTTAGCTAAATTTCTTGGACAATCTGCATCTAACCCTTTTTTTGCTGCAGTAAAGTAAGCAAGGAATTGCATAGCAACACTGTAGATGATTGGAGAGATAAAATTATCAGTGTCTGGAAGTTGCACCACATCTGCGCAAACTCCCCTTAGGAATGGCGCTCCTTGTTTATCACTGAAGGCAATTACTTTGCCTTTTCTTGCAATAATCTCTTGTATATTAGATAGCGTTTTAAAGAATAAATCATCATAAGGGATAATTGCTATAACAAGCACAGTAGAGTCTATTAAAGCAATAGAACCATGCTTCATTTCTCCCGCTGCAATACCAGTTGTATTGATATATGAAAGCTCTTTTATTTTCAATGCGCCTTCCATTGCAACTCCGTATGAACTTCCTCTGCCGATTAAAATAACGTTATTGTGTTCTAATATACTGCCCGATATATGTTGTATTTTCATCACATTCAAAACGTGCTCAACATACTCGGGAATAGAATTGATAGCACTGCTTAGCTGTTTTATTCTCTCTCCACCCAGTATACCTTTTATTTTTCCAAGCTCCACGGCAAAGCATGCTAAAGTTGCAAGTTGCGCAGAAAAGGTTTTTGTTGAAGCAACACCAATTTCTGGCCCAGCAAGAGTATGTAACACAATATCTGAGATCTTTTCAATGCTGCTGCTAAATGTATTAGTTATACTTATGATTGTTTGCTTCTGTGATTTCGCATAACGCAGCGCTTCTATGGTATCTGCAGTTTCGCCAGATTGAGAGATAAATAACCCAATGCTGCCTTCTTCCAGCTTGACGTTGCTATACCTAAATTCTGATGAGATTTCTAGATATACTCGAACTTGAGCGACATTTTCCAGCCAATACTTTGCTATTAGCCCAGCAAAATAAGATGACCCGCATCCAACTATAGTAATGTGATTCAGTTCAGAGAATAATTTTTTGTTGACCTCTTTATATTGCTTGTAAAATTGGTTTATTGTTTTGTTTAATGCACAAGGTTGCTCAAAAATCTCTTTTAACATGAAGCTAGGGTAACCATTTTTGCTAATTAGAAAATCACTTGGACTACTATTTTCTATACTGCGTTTAACTTGTGTACCATTGTTGTATATACTAACTCCACTAGATTTTATCACTGCAATGTCATCATCTTCCAAATGCGATATTTTTTCCACAAATGCACTTAAAGCATTAGAGTCAGATGCAGCAAACACTGTGTTACAGTTATAGCCTATTGCTAAAGGCAAATTTCTCTTCGCAACAAATAAGGCGTCTGGATATTCTGCAAATAATAAGACCAAGGCAAATGAGCCGTGTAGGTTGTTTAAACACTTAAATAGAGAATCAACTGGCGACAATCCTTCATCAAGATATAAGGTTAGCATGTTTGGTATGATCTCTGTGTCAGTGTCAGTATGGAATGACATCACTGCCATTAAGTTAAGGAAAAAAGTGTTAGAATGTATTATAAAATCGGGTAAGATCGCTGAATTA
>NZ_QESS01000044.1:0-1757 GCF_009012935.1 Wolbachia endosymbiont of Nasonia oneida
CTCCACCTAGAAGGTGGAGGCTTGTACCATCTTATGGAAAGTCAATATAAATTATGACGTTTAATGTTGAAAGCTCAAATACTCCTTTGCTTGATCGGTTAGAACGCGCCCTCTTGGTGTGCGCTTTACAAAACTAATTTTGATTAAATAAGGTTCTACTGTTTCTTCAATATTGCCAACATCTTCGGATAGCGCAATAGATATGGTGTCAATTCCAACAGGGCCTGAAGTGTTGAATAAAAATCTTAGATAATTCATATCAAGTTTATTGAGTCCCATTTTATCTACACCCAATTTTAGTAATACAGAATCAGCGACTTCATAAGTGATTTTTTTATCATCTTTCACTTCAACAAAATCCCTTATCCTTCTGAGTAACCTCAAAGCAATTCTTGGAGTACCGCGCGCACGGCAGGCAATTTCCCGTGCAGCACCCTCTTCAATTTCAGCAGAAAGAACTCTTGCGCCTCTTTTTATAATATCGACTAGCTCCTCAAAAGAATAAAACTCAAGATGCAAAGGAATGCCAAAACGATCTCTGAGTGGCGCAGAAAGTAATCCAAGCCGTGTAGTTGCTCCAATTAGCGTAAATGGTGGTAGATCTATCCTTAAAGTGCGAGTAGATGGACCTTCACCTACTAATATGTCCAGGCAGAAATCTTCCATAGCAGTATATAAAACTTCTTCAATGCTGCGATTTAATCTATGGATTTCGTCGATAAATAGAACATCTTTTGCATTTAAAGTGGTAAGCACTGCAGCCAAGTCCCCAGCTTTACTAAGTAAAGGACCAGAAGTTGCGCGAAAGCTAACTCTTAATTCTTTAGAAACAATTTGTGCTAAAGTTGTTTTGCCAAGCCCTGGAGGACCGTACAATAAGACGTGATCTAAAGCTTCAGTTCTCGTCTGTGCAGCGTTTATAAACACTTTTAAATTTTGTATTAAGTCTTTTTGCCCGACAAAATCATCAAGTTGCTCAGGCCTGATGTTAATATTGCGCACATCTTCAGTATATTCTTTACCGCACGATATTGATTTCATAATGTTAAGAGCTCCTTAAGCGCCATGCGAATAATATCCTTAGTGTCCAGATTTGACGATTTGTCTTGTATTTTCTTTATCGTATCATAAGCTTTCACTTTTTCATATCCAAGATTGATCAATGCTGAAAGGGCATCTTCATTAATTGGATTAAAGTTATTGTTATTTATTTCTAGTTTACTCACTTTGCCACTCAATTCAGTGATGATTCGATTTATGAGTTTCAGGCCAAGTCCACTCATCTTGAGTGCTACTTTATCCTCATTCATAATTGCCAAAAATAGCTGTTCTGGAGTTAATTTACTCAAAATTGACATTGCAGTTTTATAGCTAACACCGCTTACTTTGACAAGCAACCTCAAGCACTGCTGTTCTTCTTCGCTTATAAAACCATATAGCTGAGCGACATTTTCTCTGTTATTTGCATAGGTTTCGATAAGTAATTTGATTCTACTTCCAATTGCACAAGCACTTAAAGTTTTGGCTGAAAGATACACCATATAGCCAACATCATTCACATTCAGGATTATGTGATCACTGCGCACTTCATCAACTATTCCGCTTAGATTTCCTATCATTTTTAGTACTATATAGGGTTTCAGTTTAAATACTCCTGGATCTTAGGTCAAGCAAACGAACATTATAACAGGGAAACGTGGCTAAAAAACCACTTGACAAACTCCGCCAGCCCCCTTATCATGAAACTGAAGCTATTG
>NZ_QESS01000045.1:0-1727 GCF_009012935.1 Wolbachia endosymbiont of Nasonia oneida
AATTCACAATTTTGAGCTGTCTATATGAGTTTCGAAAGAGGTCTAATGTAATAAGAAACGGGATTGAGTTTAACAGGCTTGGGCAAAGAGAAGCTTTTTTCCTTTTTCGAGAACATCCAGGAGAAGGCTCATTTGGAGAATCAGTGAGAGTGCCAGCAAATGATGTTTTACATATTTATAGACCATTAAGACCTGGGCAAATTAGAGGGGAGCCATGGCTTTCTAATATACTGCTAAAGCTTTATGAGCTTGATCAATACGATGATGCAGAGCTGGTGAGAAAAAAGACAGCAGCAATGTTTGCAGGGTTTATTACAAGACTTGATCCTGAAGCAAATATTTTAGGTGAGGCGCAAGCAAATGAGCAAGGAGTAGCACTATCTGGCCTGGAACCTGGAACAATGCAGCTTTTAGACCCAGGAGAGGACATAAAATTTTCAGAGCCATCAGATGTTGGAGGAAGTTATGAAGCATTCATGAGACAGCAACTGAGGGCAATAGCAATAGGTACAGGGATAACATATGAGCAGCTAACAGGAGATTTAACCGGTGTTAATTATTCATCAATCAGAGCAGGATTAATAGAGTTTCGTCGTAGATGCGCTATGCTGCAACATAACATTATGGTATTCCAATTTTGCAGACCAGTATGGAGTAGATGGCTAGAACTTGCCACTTTATCTGGAGAGCTTTCTACAACAGATAATCAAGTATTTAAAGAAGTAAAATGGATACCACAGGGATTTGATTGGGTGGATCCACTGAAAGACCAGCAAGCACAGCAAATGGCAGTAAGGAATGGATTTAAGAGTCGATCGGAAGTAGTATCAGAAATGGGTTACGATGTAGAAGAAATTGATCAAGAAATAGTAGAAGATCAAAAGCGAGCTAATTCTTTTGGACTTTGTTTCGATTCTGATGTTAATCATAAAAGGGGAGGAAGTGGTGTGGATAAATAAACCAGTAATGGTAGAGAGAAGAAGCTTTGAACTACTATCATTATATAACAGCAAACAACCTATCTTTAAGAACTTAAAGCATTTTCATATAAACCCAAAAGGAATAGCAATAATACGTATTTATGGAGTTTTGACAAAAAAAACAGAAGCTTTTGATCATATTTTAGATATGACTTTCCATAAGATGGTACAAGCCTCCACCTTCTAGGTGGAGAAACTTTAGTTTGTCAATGTCATAACTGTACTTTATAAAGTATAGTTATGACGGAATATGACAAAGGAAAACACACTGTATTTTATCATAGGTACCATATAGTCTGGATTACAAAATATCGGTACAGAGTATTAACTAAGGCTATGAAGGAGAGAATACGAACAATCATAGCAGAAGTATCTGAAGAAATGGGGATTAAGATAGAAAACGGAGTAATATCATCAGATCATTTACATTTATTCGTAGTAATACCTCCTCATATAGCTGTGAGTGATTTTGTTCAAAGAGCCAAAGGCAGGTCTTCACGCAAAGTTCAACAAGAATTTCCAGAGCTAAATAAAATGTACTGGGGAAAGCGTTTTTGGGGAAGAGGATACTTTAGTGCTACCAGCGGACATATCACAGATGAAGTCATTAATGAGTACATCAATAAACATACAGATGCACATCAGCCTCATTCTATATCTAGTATAAGATTGGAGTAGCTTTAGCTTCTCATCGCGCTTCCAGCGCTATATCCAACCTTTCGGCTCTCAGCCGATAGTGGTTGAGTT
>NZ_QESS01000046.1:0-1239 GCF_009012935.1 Wolbachia endosymbiont of Nasonia oneida
TTCTGCCTTCCTATGACCTGTTCGGACTATTATGAGAAATGCTATACCTTTGCAAACAAATGTTCGTACAGCTGTGTGTCACACACTTTGCTTCAATATTTGCACATTAGCCACTCCCTTGAACAGATACGATAAATTAGCTTTAGGTAAGCTATAAGCTTTTATGAAATCTTTGGGTGCGTGCTGTGAAGTTTTATAAATTTTAGTCTTGCTGTCACTTTGTATAAAGGTATTTTTTCACTCACATCTTTCGAAGTTGTAGCCATGTTTAACAACTTTAAGTAGAATATTGTAGCATTTTGAAAATCTGAAAGTTTATCTAGAATAACAGCTAAATTATAAGTATAAAAAATATTGTTTTCATCGAGGGAAATAGCAGTTATCATATACTCTTTACCTTTTACATAATCCTCCTTTTTCATATAGATCAGACCTAAATTTGCTAATAAAGGAGCATAATTTTTATGTATATCATACAATTTTAACATTTCACTCAACGCCAGATCAGGATCATATTGTGAGATTATCGTCAGAAAATTTTTTAATATGTAAGGGTTACTAGGGTGTTCTTTTAACAGTCTTGTGTAAATCTCTACAGCTTTTTTGTATTCTTTATTAGCGTAATAAATATTTCCCAATCCAATTAAAGCATTTTTATGATAAGGAAACTTTGCAATGATCTGATTAAGGAGAGAAATAGCTGTTTCATTATCTCCTGATTCAAAGGAATCTTTTGCTTTTTTTAAAGTAGAGTATATGTCAAAACTCTTGCCAGAATTCTGCGCAATTTTGATGTTAAATTTATCACTTTTTCTCTCAATAACATCAAGATCTTTATATTTTTTATCAGCTTTTATATGCTTGACAACACTATCAAAGGCCTTCTGTATCTCCAAATTTTCACTAGCATAGGTAACAGAAGACCTCCATAAAATCACAACGCAAATTAACATGCAGATAAACATAGGTCCTAGTGTTGTGGCATTGGCTGCAGCGTGTAACCAGTAAACCTTATTTCTTTGAGCTATATGCAACACATTACAAATTCATAAATGCTAAATTACCTATCTCATACAATAATAAAGATATTATTAATTAGCGGGACGAACATGCTGTGTAGCCTTTCAGAATGCATTTATCTTTTGTCTTCCATATTTCGCTTTATTTCCACAAAAATGCTTCAATTTATCTTAGTCTGGTAGAGACTCATGACCTTGAAACCAGCGATTTGGTCTCATA
>NZ_QESS01000047.1:0-1108 GCF_009012935.1 Wolbachia endosymbiont of Nasonia oneida
GAATAATAAGCTACTGATATTCCCTATCTTTTTTATCTTTAATCCATCATAGCTAGCGATGCAACAAAGCCCACTGGGATCCAGGAATTTTATTAAGTTGGTAAGTATAAAAGTAGCCGTTTTATGTTAAAACACAACGTTCTTGATGAGATTACGGCAAGGCTGGATTCCAGTGTCAGCTACTTTCATGACACCATTTGCTGTGCAATTTACCTTCAAAAATGAATGTTCATACAGTTATGGAATGAATCGCGGTATGACGTAGGGAAACCTTTCTTGAGTTAGCTATAGCACTATAAAATTGTCCGCAGGGCCATATAAAAGTCGTGGTGAGTTAATAAATTTTTATGGAAGAAAGGATATATTAGAAAATTGAGGGTTTTAAAGGAGGTAAAAATGAGACTGTATTATAAAGATATCACAGGTCTTATCAAAGAACCCTACCGCTCCAGAGGAAGGGATTATTTTGACAAAAGAAAGGTACAGATTATATCTGTTAATGAATCTCAAGCTAAATCAAAGGTAGTTGGATCAAATGTATATCGAGTAACACTAAAGCACGATGGTCCTCTTTTGAGTGGAACATGTTCCTGTCCTGCATTTGTGTATTATGGTCCATGTAAGCATATGGCTGCAACAGGTTTTGCTTTGGTTGCACTTGATAGAAAGGAGTATCGATCGTCTGCGCGCCCAGATGAACAGACTCTCTTTGAAAGGTTTTACTAAGAAAAACAAAGCAAGAGCTAATTTCAATAATTACTCGTTCCAGTAAACATTATCCTGAGATTTTTGAAGAACTAGAGGATAAAGAATATGAGCAATTTATTCAAAGTGAACTTTCAAAATCCGAGAATTATGTATAAAACAACCGGAAAGATGGTGAGATCAGGTAATCTATGGCTAAGACGTCATACCGCCGCGGTATCTCTTAGCCGCTAACACGTAGCGGGATGACGAGATGCCACCACGAACCGTCATACCGCGCGATTCATCCGCGGTATCTCTTAGCATAGATCCCGCTAACAAGCAGCGGGATGACGGTTGTCGTTTAGCTATAAACATTAAGAAATTTACCAAACGAAAAAAAAGGCAAAAGAAGCCCCGTGGT
>NZ_QESS01000005.1:0-62284 GCF_009012935.1 Wolbachia endosymbiont of Nasonia oneida
CAGCGCTATATCCAACCTTTCGGCTCTCAGCCGATAGTGGTTGAGTTCCGCCAAAATGGATGGCTTTATGCCAATACTGCTAAGAAAAATAGCAGTAAATATTTAAAAAAAATTTATTATTAGTGAAGGGTATATTATATGAATAATAAGAATAAAAGTAAAGATCGTAGAGAAGAAATAGAGTTCAGAGCATTGGTAAGCAAAGGAAATGCTTTACTAGATCATGAAATAATAGAAACATTTCTGAGTGGAGCGCATGATGGGGTTGAAGCTAGCATTATTGCTGAAAGGCTAATGGATCGTTTTAAAGGAATAGGAAGGATTTCAAGTCTGGAAATAGATGACCTAAAAACTATAGAAGGGGTAACTAACTCTACAGTTATAGCAATTTTATGTCTTAAGGAAGCTTTAAAGAGGGTACCGAGAGAAGAGTTAAAGAAAGGCCCAGTAATAGGTGGTAACTTGGAAAAGCTCGTAGAATATTTAAAGGCATGTATAGGGCACTTAGAAAAGGAATGTACAATAATAATATATTTGGATCAAAAGTTCCATTTAATAGGGGAAACAGTGTATGTTGGTAGAAAGGATAGTGTACCTATTTGCATACATGAAGTGGCAAGAAAAGCAATAATAGAAAAAGCAAAATTAATGATAATGTCGCACAACCACCCATGCGGAAGTTTAAAGCCATCTGATGAGGATCTAGCTGTAACTAAAAAATTGGCTGAAGTCTGTAAGACTATAGAGATTAGGTTATATGACCACATTATCGTTACAAGTAAAAGCTATCTTAGTCTGAAGAAAGAAGGACTGTTATAGTCCGAAAAGAAGAGCTGCTCAAAGGTAATTTGAAGTAAAAATTCGTTATTGGGAAGTGCTGAGCAGTTTTTTGATGTCTCAAAAGTCGTTCTTTTGAATGCAGGAAAATATTTGCAAATATATTAATTACCCTTATAATTAATGAGAAAGCATATATCTAGTTAACAATAAAGTAATAAAGCTCGGTGTAAACTTAGAAAAATAGCGGAGGCTAATATGAGTAATATAATAATTGTACCTTTTAATGATAAAGAGGGAAATACTTACGAATTAAACATTGATCTTGATGTATTGTCGAAGGATAATAGCATATCTAAAGCTATTGTAGGCATCTTTAAGAAAAACCAGCAGTCTATCCCTGCAGGCGATGATCTGAGCAAATTACCGGAGATATTAGATGCTATTGCTGAAAAGAAAAACCTGTTGTCTGCCTTTTCAAGTAAAACGACTGATAAGAAGGCTAAGAACCTTGAAAGTAAAAAGCCTTCTCCTCAAGATGGTCGTGACAAACCAAGCAACTCGGAAAAAGGATTTAATGATCATTATAGCAGACAAGGTCGTTCAAGGAAATCAAATCCATTTATCTCACCGCTGCAAAAGATAGAGCCAAGTTGGGATGAAAATGAGAAGTTGAACCAGTTTAAAGATGCAGTAATAAAAGCAGAGAACATAAATGAAGTGGTTGAAGCCTTAAAACAAGCAATAGGTAAAGGAGTAAGGATGAATGCATATTATGATGGACAGCGTAGTTTTGCTGATATCGTGATGTGTAAAATACTTTCGAACCAATTCACAAAAGATGAGCAGAAAAAGATTGTGGGTGCATTAATGTGTGCGCCAAGAAGTGCGTAAGGAACAGTTGGTGAAAATCCAACACGGGTAAAGCTTAGCCGGCAACCTGGAACAAACCATTATGCTGCGTAAGGTAACGAGCGTAGTAAAGCTAATGGAATGGACAACATAGGGTGCAACGAAAGTGAAGGTATTGAGTCCCGTAATTCACGCGTCATGGGGGCTGACACTTTACATTTGGTGGAAGGCAACATGGGTAATAACGCTAAGGCAAGATATTACTCACCTCATCGGGATCGAAGGCCGCGTCATGTGTTGAGATGGACCTTACGTGAACTTGGGAGATCCTTTGTATTCCTGTAAGGGTACTCTGGAACAAGTCAATAAAGGCGAGGACTGGAGGAAGATGCAAAGGAAGTCGGACTAACTGATAGTACTCGGAGTGTGGGAAAGCCACATACAAGGGGAAGCGGTTAGCAATATAGTGACTGGTATAGGGATTGCTATACCAATACAACAGAGATTGGAGGAGTATGCAAGGAAAACTAAACCAGATAGCAGTAAGGGCTAAGCAAGATAAGCGAGTAAAATTTACATCATTAGTTCATTTGATTAATGAAGAGAATCTTGCAGAGTGTTATAAGGAACTAAAACGCAACAAGGCTTGTGGTATAGATCGTGTGACAGTGGAAGCTTATGGAGAAAATCTAGAAGAGAAACTTAAAACACTAGTGGATAGTATGAAGAGAAAACAATATCAACCGCTACCAGTGAAAAGGGTATACATACCCAAAGCCGGGAGCAAAGAGAAGCGCGGTCTCGGAATACCATCAACGGAAGATAAGTTGGTACAGGTAATGCTAAAGAAGATATTAGAAAATATTTATGAAGCAAACTTTATGGACAGCTCGTATGGATTTCGACCAGGAAGAAATTGTCATCAGGCGATAAACGCTCTAGATAAAGCAGTTATGCACAAACCAATTAACTATATTGTAGAAGTGGATATCAAGAAGTTCTTTGATAATGTTCAACATAAATGGCTAATGAATTGTCTAAGGGAACGAATAGCTGACCCAAATTTATTGTGGTTAATAAAACGATTTCTAAAGGCAGGAATAGTCGAAGTTGGATGTTATAAAGCAACCGATCAAGGCACACCACAAGGTGGTATAGTAAGCCCTGTATTAGCTAATATATACTTACACTATGTGCTGGACTTATGGTTTGAAAAGAAATTTAAGCCAAAAGCCAGAGGATATTTACAGCTAATAAGGTTTTGCGACGATTTTGTAGTTGGCTGCGAGAGGGAAGAAGACGCAAAAGAATTTCTAGAATTACTGAAACAAAGACTAAGTAAATTTGGGTTGGAAATAGCTGAAAATAAAACAAAAATAGTAAAGTTTGGTAAGAAAGAATGGTATCAAGCAGAAAGAGAGAAACGTAGGACGGCTAGCTTCAACTTTCTAGGATTTACACATTATTGTGGAAAAAGTCGTAATGGTAAACTTATGATGAAGCAGAAAACTTCAAAAATAAGCCTAGCCAGAAAGATTAAAGAAATCAAAGAATGGTTGAAGATGGTACGAAGTCGTATCTGTCTCAAAGATTGGTGGCAGAAACTTAAAGCCAAACTAACAGGACACTATAGCTACTTCGGAGTTAGCGGAAATTATCGGTGTTTGATTCAATTCTATCGACCGGTAACAAAGTTAGCATTTAAGTGGATAAACCGACGTAGTCAAAAGAAAAGTATGGATTGGGAACAATTTATACACTATTTAAAAGTAAATCCATTACCAAAACCAAAGGTATATGTTTCTTTATACACAGGAGCACTAGTGTGAACGCTGTATTGTGGAGCCGTGTGCGGGAAATCCGCAAGCACGGTTCTTTTGGGGAGACTATGGTTATGAGACCAAATCGCTGGTTTCAAGGTCATGAGTCTCTACCAGACGTCAAGCAAGTTTTTTCGTTTCTATAAATCTGGATTTCAGCGTTATGCGCTGGAATGACAACGTGAGGTAAATTTTTCAACATCCCAAAATTACAGAATTCAGTCTGTTTAATTAAGCATACGCGTCAAGTTAAGAGATTGTGAGCAAATTTAGAGAGGTTAAAGTGGATACTCTAGCCCTTCTACGTTTGTCTTTTAATGAAAATCGCGACCAAGTTATAGTGAGTTTTTTAAGAAATGCTTTTAAACTATTAATTTTGGTTAATACTAAAAATAACTCTCTAACCCGCCTTTTTAGCTCAATAAATGCCTTTGTTAAGCTAAGTTCTGTATTCTTTTTCACTTCTGTGCAACCAACTATGCCGTGAAATATAAGAATTGCGCACAATTTAGCATATAGTTCACATAATACTCTGCATGGCTTTCCTTTTAGCTTATCAAGCCTGATATGGCTTTTATACAATTTAAATAATAACTCAATTTGCCACCTTACTCTGTAAATCGTTAATACTTGCTCAGCACTAATTTTATTTTCTGGAACATTAGTTATAAATATTGACCAGTTCAACAATTTTTGATTTCTTTTAGAGGATGTATATCCCTGCGATCTTGCTAATCTATTAGCTTTCCTTCTTCTGGCCATAGACTGTTCTTCAGTTAGTTTCTGACATATAATTCTTACTCTAATTTTTGCTTCTTTTCCTAACAATACCTCGTTTTCTAAAAATCTCTAAACATTCTAATAACTCCATTTTTTGATTTGTTTCTACATCATATATGTTGGTATCGACGACTTATGAAATAAGCTCCTATTTCATTGATTTGTTTAAAAGAACTTGGCACAAAATAACCGAGATCAGATATTAGCAAATCATTGCTTAATATATTACTTAAATGTTTCCTATATCCCTGGTCTGATCTTACCCCCTCCGTTAAATTAAGTTGGTCTATTATCTGATTCATGTAGTCGAAAACTAATTGTAACTTTATTCCAGACTTAGTATTGCTTTCATAGCCACTGTAGCTAGTACCATAACCTTTATACATCTCTTCCATACTGTTAGGTAGAGTAATATAGCTACTGTCCAATAATTTAACACTATTAAATTGCTGTAAGATTTTGCAATCAACTTGCAAGATATTTTTAAAGAGAATCACAGATTCATTATACATCCTTTTCATAAATTCCACTGCTTCTTCAGTAAATCTAAAATCCAAACCTTGTTTTGTTATATCTATCGAGTCCTCGTTTAGTAATTGACACATTGTTTCTACGCTACAATTATCAACTCCTATATTACCCAAGACCATGGCTTTTACGAATGATGAACCTTTTAGCTTTCTCTTTCTTTTTATAAACCTTGTTGTAATTGAGATTTTCTCTGCTTTTTCATTAAAAAATTCTTTGAGCTTTTTTGATAAGCAAGTTATTTTATTCATTGGTTCTCTCACTAAAAGTATATCTGGGAGAACTTATACCTTATTATTCTATCTCTTTCATACCTTTATTTCCTTAACTTGACGCGTATGGTTTAATTAAGTGTGAACTGTTACACGAAAATTTTGTAAACAGATTAATATACCCTGTTTTTGCTATTCATCTAAAAATGGAACCATAGAGTACGTTGAGGAGCGTAAGCAAATTTTAATGCAAAAATTACTATCAAAAAATAGATTATGCAAGAGGTCTAATTATTCTGCCGCAATTTTGCTCTATCACACTTGCCACATTTAATATTCCAGCTTCATCATAATAATTTCCAATCACTTGCAAGGCAAGTGGTAAACCCTCATTGGAGAGCCCAACAGGAACAGAAATAGCAGGCAATCCTGCCAGACTTGCCGGCACAGTAAACACATCATTGATGCACATAATTAGCGGATCTGGCTTTTCATTTAAGCCAAAAGCTTCTGTTGGAGCAGATGGCACAAGTATGTAATCTATTTTTTCAAACGCTTTTATAAAATCATTTCTGATTAATGCCCTAATGCACTGCGCTTTTTCGTAATATTCATTATAATGACCTGAAGAAAGCGCATAAGCGCCAATTAAAATTCTTCTTTTCACCTCTTTACCAAAACCTTCTGCTCTTGTTAGTGAATACATTTCTTCAAGGGTATCAGCATCAACCCTTAATCCATAACGCACACCATCGTAACGAGCAAGATTGGATGAAGTTTCAGCAGAACAGATTAAATAATAGACTGGTATTGCATATTTAGTATGTGGCAGAGTAATGTCAACAACTTCAGCGCCATTTTCTTTTAAATAGGAAGCAACTCTTTCCCAATTATGAACTATTTCCTCTGAAATTCCATCCATCCTATATTCTTTTGGTATACCAATACACTTACCCTTGACATCACCATTTATAAAGCTAGAAAATTTAGGCACTGGCTTTTCGCTCGATATTGAATCTTTTGTATCATAGCCACAAATTGCTTCCAGCATTAATGCTGAATCAGAGACAGAACGAGTAATGACTCCTGCTTGATCCAGAGAACTCGCAAATGCAATCATACCAAAACGCGAGCATCTTCCATAAGTTGGCTTTATTCCAACTACTCCACAATAAGCTGCTGGTTGGCGTACAGATCCACCGGTGTCGCTCCCTAACGCTCCAGCGCATAAAAATCCAGCAACCGATGCTGCAGATCCACCAGATGATCCACCAGGAACAACTTTTTCCCCATCGCTTTTTCTAATCCACACATTTTCAACAGGGCCAAAATAGCTATTTGTGTTCGCAGAACCCATAGCAAATTCATCCATATTAAGCTTACCGAGCATGGCTGCTCCACTTTTTAAAAGCAAGTCAGACACCGTAGATTCGTAAGTCGGAACGAAATTTTCCAGCATTTTTGAGCATGCTGTTGTTTTTATTCCTTTTGTACAGAATAGATCTTTGATGCCAACTGGTACACCCATGAGCGGCGAGATTAAATCATCCTTTTGCCTAGAGAAATGTTCATCTGCAGCTTTAGCAGCTTTCATTGCTATCTCTGGGGTTTTTGTTATAAATGCATTTAATTTCTCATTTTCAACCGCACTGATGTGCGCCTCTACGAGTTCAACGGCAGAAAAACTCTTTTTTTTGAGCCCGTCATGCATTTGTGTAATACTTAACTTTCTTAGTTCATTCATCAATATTTAATTTTTAGCAAGACGTTAATTATAACATGGCACGATAAAAAATCCATACATTTATAGTTACAGCTAGAAATGTAGCTAAGGTAACTTAGATTCACCGACAATCGTCATCCCGCTACTTGTTAGCGGCTAAGAGATACCGCAGCGGTATGACGTAGAAGCTATACTTTTATACTCACCAACTCAGTATCCAATCCGGATTGTATCTTAAAAAGGTCAAAAGACTATAATAAGCAAAGGAGTGATACTGTGTCTGAGTGAAAATCGTTGAGATCCCAGTGTCTGCTGCTTGCATAGCATTTATTTACAAAAAAATAGTCATGCAAGAGACTTTGCTTGGATATTTGATATAATTTAGGTCTATTAAAGCAAAAAATACTAACATGAATGAAGTGATAACATTTGGTTGTCGTCTAAATTTTTACGAGAGCGAGTTAATCAAAGAAGCATTAAAAAAAGCAAAGAGAGAAAATGTTGTTGTGGTGCATAGCTGTGCAGTGACAAACGAAGCAGAACGTCAGGTAAAGCAAAAGATACGTAAGATTTACAAAAATGATCCAAATAAAGAAATTATCGTAGTTGGTTGTGCTGTTCAGTTGGATCCAGAAGTTTACAGTAGCATTCCTGGTGTAAGTAAAGTGCTCGGTAATCAAGATAAGCTAAAAGCTGAAAATTACTTACTAAATGACGATAAAATCTTGGTCAGTGATAACCAAGTAGAACCTGTTCTAATTAATGGATTTGAAGATAAGTCAAGGGCATTTATTGAAATTCAAAATGGTTGTAATCATAGCTGCACATTTTGTTCAATTACTGAGGCAAGAGGGAATAATCGATCTGTGCCAATAAACAGTATTATAGAGCAAATCAGGATCTTTGTAGAAAATGGATATCAAGAAGTAGTGTTTACAGGGGTTGATATTACTGACTTTGGTACAGATTTGTTGGGTAAGCCATCACTTGGTTCAATGATTAGGAGAGTTTTAAAGGATATACCAGAGTTGAAGAGGCTAAGACTTTCCTCTATCGATGTTGCTGAAGTTGACGACGAATTAATGGATTTAATAGCTAATGAGTCAAGACTTATGCCTCATTTACATTTGAGTCTACAATCTGGTAATAATTTAATACTAAAGAGAATGAAGCGTCGTCACAACAGAGAACAAGTGATAGAATTTTGTCATAAAATGAAGAGCTTGAGGCCTAATATAGCATTTGGCGCTGATATTATTGCTGGATTTCCAACAGAAACTGATGAAATGTTTCAGGATACAGTTGATTTACTGAAAAAAACAAATATAGTTTACCTACATGCTTTTCCATATTCAGAGCGGAAAAATACACCTGCTGCACGAATGCCACAAGTACCAGAGAATGTGCGTAAAGAACGAGTAAAAAATTTAAGAGAAGTAAATAAAGAAATTATGAGCAGTTTTTGTCAATCCTTGATCAACACTAAGCAAAGTGTTCTGGTTGAGCAAAATAATGTCGGTAGAGCAGAAAATTTTGCATTAATAAAGCTTGAATCAAAAGCTCAAGCCAAGAGTATTGTGAAAGTTAATGTTAAAGGAGTGGAAAATAATTATCTAATTGGAAATATTTTTTCTTAATTTTTGTACATTGAAGAAATATACGATATAGTAATTATACTGTAAATGATAATTGTGAATTCATTTATGATAACTAGAATATCTATTACTTTATTTTTGATTTTCATTTCATGTGTCTATTTTTTTATTACTTATATTAGTAATGATACACACATTGAGCAAGTACAACCCTTAAAATTAGAAACAGATAATAATGAAAGTGTAATACGTTCTGAAGAGGTTACTGAAAAAGAAATACTAATAAATGATTTAAAATATCAAGAACTTGAAAGTAGTCCTATTAAGCAACCTTCTATTCTCCAAGTAGCTAATCAGAAAAATATGTGGTCACGTATTGCAGATCAAGCTGAGCCTACAAAAGAAAAATCAAAAAAACTTGATTTTTATGTTAGCGCTAACGGTGGTAAGGTATACCATGATAATTCAGAAACATTTGTAAAGGGTATACAAGAAATAGGAAAAAGAGTCCTAACTTTAGTTGAAAGTCATTATGGTTTTATAATAAAAAATATAGTGGCAAATGAAATTAAAAGTATACAGCAATTTGATGGTAAAATTGATTTCCAGTGGCTTAACAGCATATCTTTAGGTTACTATGCTGGAGAAAATGGCCGAGTTGATTTTGAAACCATGTATTCTAGAGCCAATATTGAAAATAGTAATTCTCCTCTGGTATTTGATAAATCAGCAAGTATATTTGCGTTTTTGTTAAACTTCTATTATAATCCCAGCGTTCAGGATATACAATTTGCTCCGTACATCGGTCTTGGTATAGGGCCAACAGTTTTTAGATTAAAAAGGATTAGTGGGTCACCCCAAAATTCAATGCCACTTAATGTTCCTTGGTTTGCTTATCAAATAAAACTTGGTGTTGATTATTCAATAATCCCAGAAGTCAAAACCTTTCTCGGCTATCGTTACTTTAGCGTTCCGATACCTGTTGCAGATGACATATCTACTCACAATATTGAAATTGGTTTGATATTTAATTTTTAGTGATAATTTAATATATATATAAATTCTTATCTTTTCTATCTAACAAACCAAATGTTGGTACGATTGTTGCTTTTAAAAAAATGACAGTTTCTACTGTTCTAATATTATTCGCTAGCCTTTTTGACTTCTGGTGCAATAAGCTTTGCTTATCTTCTCTATGTTCTATAAGCCCGCCGATTACCATAATTTCACCGCTCTTAATTTTTAACATAGAGTTCATTTCTCTGATTTCAACAATTGGAATGTCGCTATTTAATTTCATTTTACTCTGCTGTGCGACGTACTCTATATCTGGATCTTTAACGTAGCCGTTAATTCTTGATAAAGTTGGATGTATATCCATGAATATTTCACTAGTATCAATGTTAATGCTTGGGTGGATTATTAGCACAATACCTATTGGAACGCTATTCATCTTGGTAATTAAGGTCTGATTAGAGTTTCTAGTATCTTTTTGTATATCGGAAGTAAAATAAATATGGTTTTTAGTAAATGAAATCATCGCTTGCTGATTATTTATAGCATGTACTCTGGGGCTTGAAATTACAGTTGAAGTGCCAAATTTGTCTAAATTTTTTACTAAATCTCCTAGATCATTCGCACCAAAGTTCATTGCTAGGTTAATAATGGAGTTATCTTGATTTATTATAGACTTAGTTCCATCGCGTAAGTCATTTAAGTTCATACCAGAAAGGTATTTGTCATCTAGCACAACTTCAACTATTTTTGCCTCTATCATTACTTGAGAAGACGCTAACTTCTTAACCTTATTAATATATTCTTCAACAGCTTTGTGGATATCTTTTCTAGCATTCAAAATAATAACACCAGCTTCTCTGTTGGATGAGAGGAATTCGCCATCATCCACCCCGTTAACATCCATTATTGCATTCAAGCCTTTTTCTAATGAATTCCATAAGTCACTACTGTATTGAGACTTCATAACATTGTTATAGTCCCTATCAACGTTACTTCCATCACTGTTAGTAATATTGTGATTAATGACGAAACTGCTTTGAGCAGAATGTTGAATATTGATGAAGTCTACGTAATAATTTTGCGCGTATGGCAAGTCCTGCTCAATTCTAATTACACCATTACTTATTGAGTAACGCAGTTTGGCGCTATTTGCTATACTCTGAATTACTTCGTTTATATCCTTATCTTTTAGCTTTAAAATAATATTACCTGATATTTTTGGGTCCATATCCAAGTTAACGTCAGAAAGTTTTCCTATCTCAATCAGCAAATCCTTTACTGATACTTCTTCACTAACATTAATAGAAATAAGCTGATTACTGATTGTGAGATCGGGAAACTCTATTGGTAAAGGCATAATTTCTGGTATTGCCGGTTCATTAATCTCCAAAGAGGTGTTATATTGTTGCAACGGATAATCGTGCTTATAATTGTCTATGTTAATAGGATATTGCTTGGTAGGTAGATGTGTGCAAGAAATAATGAAGAGGAGTATTAAGCATTTAAAAATAGCCATTAGAACAGCATACAAAATCTATACTAATAGATTTCTATAAAAATATTAAAAATGTATTTAATCTCATTTTCATCGAGCAGATAATTGTCGTGTATTAGCTTTGGCTATGTATTTTTTGTATACTCTTCTTGTACTTAAATGTAGACCAGCATAGCCCTAATTTTTTTATATATTTTACTTCTTTCTCTGTATTTAATAATAGGCTTGAAAATAAATGGTAAGCCTATAATTGTTAAGCTTAGAGCTAGGGTTGAAAGTATACAACAGGCTTTGTGTTTACTATGTAGCTCTTTCAGGTAAAGCATCAAAAATCTACAAAATTTTTTGTAATTTTCTTCGATGTTTTTTTTGCTATGAGCCTTGCTAATGAACATATCTATTGCGGTATGACCGTTATTGCACTTAATGTTAAGGTCTGCACCTTTTTCTGTTAACAACTGAGCTATATCAAAATAATCCTTTTGAACAGCAAGATGTAGAGGTGCAAAACCTTGTTGCTCACAAATGTTCATATTGGCTCTAACTTCCAATAACATTTTCACAATTTGTGTATGGCCTTTTTTAACTGCGAGTAGCAAGGGAGTTCTGTTACATTTAGTAACAGCATTAACGTTTACCTTAAGCTTCAATAAGAGCTTAACTGTTTTAGTGTTACCATTATGGCTAGCTTTATGCAGCCTAGCGTTACCATTAAAATCTTGATCGTTTGCTTCTATTCCCTTTGAAACAAGAAATGTTACCATTTTTCTATTATTATGCTCAATAGCGCAATCTAACGCATCAAAACCATGGTTGTTTTTTGTGCAAAAAAACTCTTTAAGTTTAATTTTATCGTTACTTGCTTGCTGTTTTTTTGCAATAAGTTTTACTATTTGCATTTTGTTGTTATACGCTGCTAGGAAAAGCGTAGTGTTATTTTCTGCATCTTTGGCTTCTATATTTGCACCTTTCTTTATCAGATATTCTATAATTTCTGCTCTGCTGTCATAATGTGCGGTGCATTGATAAATGGTTAAAAACAAAGGAGTACGAAAATTGTTATCTTCACATTCGAGATTTGCTCCGCTATCAATTAAAATTTGGACGCTTTTTTTAGAACCGTATAGTGAAGCTATATGAAGAGGAGTATAGCCCTCTTTGGCATCTTTTTCATTAATTTTTGCGCCTTTTGTTATCAAAAAATCTATTAATTCCGTGTCATCTTGTAGTGCAGCAAGGTGCAGTGGAGTGAATCCATTTTTATCCTTGGAATTAATTGTCAGTTGGTTAACAAAAAGTTTAGCAACTTTCTTGTGTCCATGCATAATGGCGTAATGCAGAGGGTTTCTATTTTCGTTGTCTACGACATTGAAATCAGCTTCGTGCTCTAGTAATGACTTTACTCCAACTAAATCGCCTTCTTTTGTGAACTTATGCAAGAGAGTGATTCCACTTGCATCTTTTGAGTTAATATCAAATCCATTTTCTACTAATTGGTTTATATCTTCCTCACGCGCCATATCACTTAAATCTCTAATTAAACTCTTTTCGCGTTAATAATACTCCTACTTGATTAAGTTTAAATGAATCTGTGAGAAATGGCTAGTGCATTCTTGCATAACAAACTTTTGGCAGCGCATTGGATGAAACGAAAAACTTACTTGACAAACTCCGCCAGCCCTCCTATCATGAAACTGAAGCTATTTATTTATCTTCGCAATCTCTGCAGTGGATTAATGACAAAAAACTTAATGTATTTGGCGTAAATCATGCTTAATTTTTTGCACTATATGCACCTCATGTCTTTATAAAACTTTTAGGTTTCTACCTATACAAGCCGAAACGCGCTTATAAAGTGTTTAAGACAGTAAAAGACGTCAAATAGACAAGGGAGAATTTGAATACTAGCTACCCTAGGGTTTCTTTGCCTTTTTTTTCATTTGGTAAATTTCTTAATATTTATAGCTAAACGACAACTGTCATTCCTGTAAAGGTCAAGTATCCCGCTACTTGTTAGCGGCTGAGATACCGCGAATGAATCGCGGTATGACGGTTAGCGGTGGCGTGACGATAAGCTCGTCATTCCGCTACGTGTTAGCGGCTAAGAGATATCGCGGTGGTATAGCTATAAATTGTTGATATCTTTTTTATATCACATTTTTAACTTACAATAGTTAGCCAGCGTTCCTTACATTAACCAAATCTTTCAAATTCTGCACTCACCACTACCTATAACTCACTTTCACGCAATATTGATCGTTCTTAAAAAGCAATCTAACATTTTTTATTCCTTGATTGCGAAGCTTTGATGCAGCTGATTTAGCAGCCTGAGCACTTTTAAAAAATGCAACATATCCCTTACTTTCTGCACTGTCTTGTTTCGGATGACGTTTCTGCATTTCTTTTTCATATTGCTTTCTGTAATGAGGAGTATTTTGTATCAATTGTTCTGACATCTTTCTTAGGTATTGAACTTTTACTTTTGCAAGCCCAGATTTATGAAATCCTAAGACTTGAGCTGCTTTTTCTGATAAGTCTATTATTCTGCCTTCAATAAAAGGCCCTCTATCGTTAACCCTTGTAACAAGCTTTCTTCCATTTTCTAAATTAGTGACAAGAACAAAGCAGGGTAAGGGCAAAGTCTTATGCGCTGCAGAGATCAAGTGACGGTTAAACGCTTCACCATTTGCTGTAAGTGTGCCATGATCTTCTATTCCATACCACGATGCTATCCCTATCTCTTCATAGTGTTTACAGTTTTTTGGATAATAAGTTATACCATTTATTGTGTAGCTGCTGCCAATTTTATAATGACCTGCAGTGCAGTTAAACCTGTTGCTAAAACTGCAACTACTCATCAAAACGAATATTAGACATAGGAAGGCTAGGTTTTTTATCATTGTATTCGGTAAGAGGGTTCGATACTATGAGGATTTTAAATTATACTATAATAAATTTAGTAATGAGTAAACATCTACTGCTAAATATTAACAAAACTCAAAAAGGAATAATACATATTATTGGTATAGGTGGAATTGGAATGAGCGCTATTGCTGAAATTCTCCATAATTCCAATTACAAAGTTCAAGGCAGTGATGCGCAGTCAAACAACAATGTAGATAGATTACAAAAGCTGGGTATAGAAGTTTACATTGGTCACAATGCTGATAATATAAGCCAAGCTCAAATAGTTGTATATTCTTCTGCGATAGAATCTGATAATGTGGAGTTAATTGCGGCAAAAAATAACAATAAAATCGTTTTGCATAGATCAGACATGCTTGCTGAACTTTTAAGAGATAAATATGTGATAGCGGTTTCAGGTTCAAGCGGAAAGACAACAACAACCGCTATGATTGCTTCCATTTTTGATCATTCTGGCATTGATGCGACTGTAACTGTAGGAGGGATATTAAATTCCTATAAGAGCAACTTCAAACTTGGAGGGAGTGACACTTTTCTGATCGAGGCTGATGAGTCTGATGGAACTATGCTAAAAATCCCTGCAAAGATTGCTGTCATAACAAGTATCAACAATGACCACATAGATTATTACGGCACATTTGATAATATCAAAAATGCATTTTCCCAATTCGTGAATAATGCAGGTTCTGCAGTTTTACCTGATTCTGTAGACATCGATTATGATGCGGGTAATTCTATAACGTTTGGGTTTGAGAATGGTAGCATAAGAGCCAGCAACATTAAACAGCATGCTAACAGCATAGAATTTGATGTGTTGAACAACTGGATTCCAGCATTACGTGCTGGAATGACAAAAGGAAAGTGTACAGAGATGTCATCCCAGTGTGTGACACTGGGATCCAGCCCTTTAAAAAACATAGTACTATCAAATGCAATTGGAATTCACAAAGTAAGCAACGCCCTAGCTGCAATATCAGTTGCGATAAAGCTCGGAATTAGCGATGCAGATATTAAAAAAGGCCTTTTGGAATTTCAAGGAGTAGCAAGAAGATTCTCTTTGATTGCCGATATTAAAGGTGTTAAGTTAATTGAGGATTATGCCCATCATCCAAATGAAATATATGCAACTTTAACGGCTGCACGTTCGATTACTAAAGGAAAAGTAATAGGAATTATCGAACCACTTCGTTTTGCCCGCATTCGTAATTTTTTTGATGAATTCATACGAATTTTCATGATGTTTGATTATGTCATCCTCACTCCTGTTCATCCCCCAGAAGACAAGCCTATTCCTGGTTGTGGGATTGATGATATACAAAAAGCTTTAATCAGTAATGGATTTAATAACACAAAAATTATGAATGATGCTTTGCTCATTTCACATTTTATTAGTGATTCGACAAGTCCAAGTGATATAGTATTATTTATTGGTGCTGGTAGTAATATAGCTAAATTGGCAAAGGAAACTGCAGCACTTATTGCGGAAGTTAAGGTTTAATGTAATGAATAAGATAATCAATAACGTATTTGCAAGAGAAATTTTAGATAGCAGGGGTTACCCCACTATTGAGGTAGAAATTGAGCTCTGTGATGGTGCAATAGGCAGGGCATCTGTACCTTCTGGAGCTTCAACCGGTAAATTAGAAGCCTTGGAACTCAGGGACCAAGATGAGAAAAGGTATTGTGGTAAGGGAGTGCTGAAAGCTGTTCAAGCTGTAAATGGGATAATAGCAGATGAAATCATTGGAATGAATGCAGCGGACCAAAATGCAATTGATAAAGCATTAATTGAACTGGATGGAACAAAAAACAAATCAAAACTTGGAGCAAATGCAACTTTGGGTGTGTCTCTTGCGGTTGCAAAAGCAGCAGCAAACAGTTTCAAAATACCGTTGTATAGATATTTGGGAGGAGAGCAGATGAGTGTTATGCCGGTTCCACTCATTAACATAATTAATGGTGGAGTACATGCAGACAATAAGCTCGATTTCCAAGAATTCATGATTCTTCCGGTCGGTGCTGAGACTTTCAGTGAAGCTATCAGAATATCTGCGGAGGTGTTCCACAACTTACGTAGCATTCTTAAGAAAAAAGGTTATAGCACAAACGTAGGAGATGAAGGCGGTTTTGCACCAAATATTGAAAGCACTGAAGAAGCACTTGATTTGATCATATACGCTATAGAATCAGCAGGTTATTCAGCGCAAAGTGATTTTGCACTAGGCCTTGATGTTGCTTCATCTACTTTTTATGAAGATGGAATTTACGAATTTGAAAGTAAGGGACTTACTTCAAAAGAATTGACTGAATACTATTGTGACCTTGTGGAAAAATATCCAATAATTTCTATAGAAGATGCAATGAGTGAAGACGACTATGAAGGCTGGAAATTGCTTACTGCAAAACTAGGGAATAAAATTCAATTGGTCGGGGATGATTTATTTGTTACAAATTGTGAACTAATACGTAAAGGAATAGAGGAAAAAATGGCAAATGCTGTACTGATCAAGCCAAATCAAATAGGGACGTTAACAGAAACGTTTAATGCAATTGAAATGGCAAAATCAAATGGCTATAAAGCTGTTATTTCTCATCGCTCAGGTGAAACAGAAGACACAACAATATCCCACATAGCAGTTGCATCAAATTGCGGGCAAATAAAAACCGGATCGCTATCGCGTTCTGATAGGCTTGCGAAGTATAACGAGCTAATCAGAATAGAAAGCACATTAGGAAAGGATGCTAAATATTATCGTGGGTTAGCATGGGTTTTATAGACGAAGTAAAATTGTGTTTAAAAGCCGGTGACGGTGGTGATGGCTGTGCAAGTTTTCGTCGAGAAAAGTTCGTTGAATTTGGTGGTCCAAATGGTGGTAATGGAGGAAAGGGTGGAAACATAGTTTTCATCAGCGACGCTAATCTCAACACTTTGCTTCATTTTCGTTATAGAAGACACATTAAAGCAGATAGTGGAAAAAATGGTGCAGGCAGGGATAGATCTGGCACAGCAGGGAAAGACGTTATACTTAAAGTTCCAGTCGGTGCACAAATAATTGATGAAGAAAGTGAAGAGATAATAGTAGACCTTGACAAGCCTGGTATGGAATTTCAAGTAGCACAGGGTGGAAAAGGTGGACTTGGAAATACTAATTTTAAATCTTCTACTAATAAGGCACCAAGACATTTTACTTACGGTCAGCCTGGCGAAGAAAAACATGTATTATTAAAACTAAAAGTTTTATCAGATGTTGGAATTATTGGCATGCCAAACGCAGGTAAATCAAAATTTTTGACTCGCTGCTCAAATTCCGATACAAAAGTAGGCGATTATCCATTTACCACCGTAAGACCCCACTTAGGTGTGACAAAAGTGGATGATAGCGAAGTTGTAATAGCAGATATTCCTGGAATAATTACTGATGCTCACCTTGGAGTTGGGCTCGGGCATAAATTTTTAAAGCACATAGAAAGGTGTAAAATTTTACTTCATTTAATCGATGTAACTCATGGTGACGTTGTTTCGGCTTATAGTTGTATCCATAATGAATTGGAACTTTACAATAGTGATCTTGTTGAAAAAGAAGAGATTGTAGTACTGAACAAATGCGACTTATTGAGGGAAGCAGAAATTCTGGAAAAGAAGAATCACCTAGCTAATTATCTCAATAAAGAAGTGCTGTGCTTATCAATTAATGGTGATTTACAGCCTATTTTAAGATTATTAAGTGAAAAATTGAAAAAGAGTAATTCTAAGGAAATCGATGTATATGATCCTTTTAAGATGTGAATTTCATTTATTTTATCATATAACTAGAATATATTTGTACGAACATTTGTTTTTGTTAAACACAACAAATCCCAGTGTCAGCTACTTGCATCTACCACACAACTGTACGAACATTGCAATTTGCAGGCAATTTGCGTGGCAGATGGTGTCATCCCAGTGCCCAGACACTGGGATCCAGCCTTTTCATAATCATCAAAACGTTGTATTTTAACATAAAACGGCTACTTTTATGCTTACCAACTTAATAAAATTTCTGGATCCAAGTGTCAAGCACTGTGATGACATCATAGGGGCGCTGGGATGACACCCTCCTGCTAGACAATGTTCGTACAGTTGTACATCTACCATGCAAGTTACCTGAAAATTGCAATGTTCGTACACTTGACTACTTGGATCTAGTATGATTTAATTAACCAAGAAGTAGGCATGAAAAAATTATGTAGTGAACCAGTTTGCATAACACCAGGAGGAAAATATGGATAGAAAGACGAGAATAGAATCAGACAGCTTAGGGGAAGTAAAAGTACCAAGTGAACATTACTGGGGAGCGCAGACTCAGCGTTCTTTAGAAAATTTTAAGATTGGCACAGAAAAAATGCCAGAGCCTCTGATTAAAGCATTAGCAATAGTAAAACTTGCAGCAGCACATGTTAACATGAAGCAGGGTAGCATAGATAATAAGGTAGGGGACGCAATCTGCGCAGCCGCAAAGGAAGTAATAGATGGCAAATTTAATAATGAATTTCCGCTTGTTGTTTGGCAAACCGGATCCGGAACGCAGACTAATATGAATATGAATGAAGTGATCAGCAATCGCGCAATAGAGATTTTAGGTGGTAATTTGGGTAGTAAATCTCCGATACATCCAAATGATCATGTGAATTATGGTCAGTCGTCAAATGACACCTTTCCAACAGCAATGCATATAGCAGCAGCAGACCAGATAAACCGCTTGCTTATTCCAAATCTTGAAAAATTGCATAAGGTGCTGGATAATAAGGTTCAGGAATTTAAAGATATAATAAAAGTAGGACGTACTCATCTGCAAGATGCAACGCCCCTAACACTAGGACAGGAGTTTTCTGGCTATGCAGCCCAGATTAAAAAGGGGATAGAGAGAGTAAAATCAACTTTAAGTGATATATATGAGCTTGCACAAGGTGGCACTGCGGTTGGCACGGGACTCAATACTAAAAAGGGTTTTGCTGAAGATTTTGCAAAGCAAGTTGCAGGAATTACTAACCTTCCATTTACTTCAGCAGGCAATAAATTTGAAGCGCTAGCAGCAAATGATGCTTTAGTTGAGCTCAGTGGAACACTCAATACAGTAGCAGTCAGTTTAATGAAAATTGCAAATGATATAAGGCTGCTTGGTTCTGGTCCAAGATGCGGAATTGGGGAAATAATGTTACCGGAAAATGAGCCTGGTTCTTCAATTATGCCAGGTAAAGTGAATCCAACTCAGTGTGAAGCGGTGACTATGGTATGCACTCAAGTTATGGGAAATCATGTTGCTGTAACCATTAGTGGTTCAAACGGTCATTTTGAATTGAATGTGTTTAAGCCAGTGATAATTTACAATGTTTTGCAGTCTATAAGACTTTTAGCTGACGCAAGTTTAAATTTTACAGAAAAATGTGTAGTTGGTATTAAAGCAAATGAAGAGAGGATAAAAGATTTACTGAATCAGTCGTTGATGTTGGTCACTATATTAAATACGCATATAGGGTACGACAATGCAGCAAAAATAGCGAAGCTTGCTTATAAAGAAAATATCACTCTAAAAGAAGCAGCAGCAAAACTTCAACTGCTCACTGAGGAAGAGTTTGAAAGGATAGTGAAACCAGAAGAAATGGTAAATTATTTGTAACCGCTCACACTTAATTCTTCAATCTCACTAATAGAAAGGCCAGTAAACTTGACAATAGTGTTAACATCAACATTATTATCTTGCTTTGTCTACCTTATTTTGCCGCTCCCCTGAACGGATACGGTTTAAGACATAAGATCCTTTTTCATAGCTATACTACGTTATCCAGCGTCTGGGCACTGGTTTCTTGGTACTTATTCCGCAATAATTTTTTTTTCCTTCAATAAACTTTGCAGTTCGCCTTTTTCGTACATCTCGCGAGTGATGTCGCAACCACCAATAAACTCTTCCTTTATATATAATTGTGGAATTGTTGGCCAATCAGAAAACTTTTTTATAGATTCACGTATTTCATCATTCTCCAACACGTTAATATACTTAAACTTCACGTTCAATTTTTTTAGGATTGACACGACGAGTCCAGAGAATCCGCATTGAGGAAAATCAGAAGTGCCTTTCATATACAATACCACATCATTTTCTGTTATATCTTTTTTTATTTGTTCAAAATTGCTCATAAATTCACCTTATTTTAAAGTATTAGTTTCCAGTTGCAAGGCGTGTATAGACTGACCTTCCAGAGCTTTATATACCATTTTATGCTGTTCTATTTTTGTCTTTCCAAGAAAACACTTGGAGTTTATTTTTAAATGATAATGGTCATCATCTCCAGCAAGATCATGAATCTTTATATCAGCGTCGGGGAACGATTGTTTGATGATCCTCTCTAATTCGTGAATTGCAATAGTCATTGATTTGCTTTAAATTACAATACTTTCATTATAAATCTAAAACGATTGAGCGCAATAAAAAGTTGCTATCATAAAAAATAGAAGCATACTATAATAATGGAATGACAAGTTATGCAGGGAGGCTTTGTGGTGGGCGAAAGATTTAAATTCACATATCTTTGGTTTTGCTAACTTTTTCATTTAGGTGCTTATCTTACGATGATAAAATAAATAACTTAGAGAATGTTTACATCAAAGCTAACTATTTTGGAGCATTCTTCAATGCAATAGGTTCTCTAGAAGGAAAAGAAGATGCAGGTGACAATATAACAGAGGGGTTTTTAGTTTTAATAAGAAGGAGCGAATTGAAGCTGGATACAGTCCTAAATATGTTCCAGGGTTTGCCGGTAGTGCTGCAATAGGGTATTTATTCAAAAATATGAGAGTTGAGTTTGAAGGCTTATATTCTCAGACTAACTTATATGATGAAGATTATTCAGATAAGAAAAAAGCAAGATATATTGAACTTCGTCGTCACAATGATGCGTCTACTGGAGCGGAATGCAATTCACCTTGGAGAAGTGGAAAGGTTGATATTCACATTCAAGAAAATTGTAGTGTTGAAGCAGAGTTCAGAGCTGCATTTAAGATGAAAAATGAAGGTTTTAATAACTTAGCTGGAATGGTCAATGTATATCGTGATTTTAATATAGCAAAAATGCCATTCACCCCATATGTTGGTATTGGTGCAGGTGTAACTAGGGTTAAATTTCTAGGAAAAACCAGATATGCCTTGGCTTACCAAGCAAAACTTGGTATCAATCACCAACTTACAGCACAAACTCAAGCATTTGCTGGTTTACGCTATTTTGGTATCCTTGATAACCAATTTAAAGATATTGTACCAGGAATAAAGATACTAGCTGGTGAAGGATATATTCCTGCCGGTGGAGGAAGTAAGGTTGATGAAACTGCACGTGTTGAATCAACAACTGCAACCATTACCAATAGGTTTGGTATATATGGCTTAGAGTTTGGGTTGGTTTATCACTTTTAACTTTATCCAATAAATTACATATGTGAAGATAGTAAATTCAGCGTGCTGAGAACATTAGAAAGACGAGATTTTAATTGATTTTCATATTTACTCCAATCTTGTATTGCCTTTCTTGCAATACCTGAATCAACTGCGGCTTTTGCAACAGCAGGAGCTACTATAGAAATTAATCTTGGGTCAAATGGAGTAGGTATTATATATTCACGTCCATAGCCCATTTTACGACCGCCATAGACTGCAGATATCTCACCTGGTACTGGCTCACGGGCAAGCTTTGCTATTGCATCTGCAGCTGCAATTTTCATTTCATCATTTATTGTTGTTGCATGTACATCAAGTGCCCCTCTAAATATATAAGGAAAACCCATTACGTTGTTGACTTGGTTGTTGTAATCTGACCTACCAGTTGCAATTATTGCATCTGGCCTCACAGATTTTGCAAACTCAGGCCTTACTTCTGGATCGGGATTGGCAAGAGCAAAAATAATCGGGTCTTTGCCCATACTCTTTAACATCTCTTCATTTAACACATCTTTTGCAGATAGTCCGATGAATACATCAGCGCCTTTTATTGTATCAAGTAGAGAACGTTCGGAAGTATCAATTGCATATTTTTCCTTCCACTCATTCATGTCCTCGTTTCTACCTTTGTATATTACTCCTTGCTTATCACACAGCACTATATTTTTAGCGCCCATGGACTTTAGTATTTCTAAACATGCAATACCGGCTGCTCCAGCACCATTCATAATGATCTTAACGTCCTCTAATTTCTTTCCGACAATATCAAGAGCATTTTCTATACCAGCTGCAACAACCACTGCAGTTCCATGCTGGTCATCATGGAACACTGGAATATCCATCAGTTCATTCAGACGTTTCTCTATTATAAAACAATCGGGAGATCTTATATCCTCTAAATTTATCCCCCCCCAACTTGGCCCAAGGTACCTTACTGCATTGATAAAATCTTCTATATTTTCTGTACCAACTTCTATATCAACTGCATCAATATCAGCAAAACGCTTAAATAAAACAGCTTTGCCTTCCATGACAGGTTTTGCAGCAAGAGGACCGATATTACCAAGTCCAAGCACTGCAGTGCCATTTGAAATGACAGCAACACAGTTGCTTTTTGCCGTATAATCATAAACAACCTCAGGATTTTTAGCTATTTCAAGGCACGGAGCTGCAACGCCAGGGGAATAAGCAAGTGACAAATCATACTGGGTAGATAAAGGTTTTGTTGGCATGATTGAAATTTTACCAGGTTTACCACCTCTACTGTGATAATTAAGTGCCTCTTGTTTTGTGGTACTATCTAAATCATCGTTCATCATTACATCCTTATATTTTAAGCTTGTATTTTTTAAGTATATGGAGTTTTTATAAATGTTCAATTGTAAACTATTAGCTTGTGAACTCTGGTGTACTTCTGTATAAGTTTACCTACTACGTAGAATGGTATTACATGCTTAAGAAAAACGTGCCTAATTTGCTTACAATTTCTCGTGCGCTTGCAGTACCAGCAATAATATTAAGTTTTTATATAGAAAATAAATATGCAGGCCTGATAACAATATCAATCTTTGTGTTTGCGTGCATTACGGATTTTTTTGATGGTTACTTGGCGCGTGCGTGGAAAGTCCAATCAAAATTTGGCAAGCTATTTGATCCAATTGCTGATAAATTAATAGTGGTTTCAACGATAATTATGCTAGTTTATAAGCAGAAGATAAATGATTTTACAATAGTACCATCGATTATCATCATCTGTAGGGAGATATTAGTCTCGGGTTTGCGGGAGTTTTTGATAGCTACAAATGTTAGTCTACCTGTAAGCAAAGCTGGAAAAATTAAAACATTTCTACAGATGGTTGCTGTAGTAGCGCTAATAATGAACGATTATTATATGATTCAATATACAGGTGCGATTTGTTTATGGGTTGCAGCTATTATAACTATGTGGTCAGGCTATAATTATATCCTAGCCGGCATCAAACAGATTGATTAAATCTCCTAGGAAATAGTTAATAGACAAGAGTAGTTAATATCTTAGTGATATTGACTCAGAAAGCAAAAAGGTGTATAATTGTATTAACTTACAACTAATTAGGTTAATATTATGAAAATACCTAGTTGTATGGTCCCAGAGAGTGATGGTATACTATCATCATCATTTAAGGAGTCATTATGGGACAGATATTACATGGGTGCGCCAAAACAACACAGACGATTCGTAGAGCAATACAAAATAGAAAAGAGAGCATAGCAAAACTCTCCAAGCATTATAACCTTAATCCAAAAACTATTATTAAGTGGAGAAAACGTTCATTTACGAAAGATGCTGATATGGGTCCAAAGCATCCAAGATCAACTGTTTTAACGCTAGAAGAGGAAGCTATAATAGTTACATTTCGCAAGTATACACTACTGCCACTAGATGATTGCCTTTACGCTCTGCAGTCTACAATTCCGCATTTGACTCGCTCTAGCTTGCATCGTTGTTTACAAAGACACAACATTAGCAGATTACCAGCTGTTGATGGAGAAGTTAAGTCAAAAAAGAAATTCAAACAATATCCTATCGGTTACTTTCATATTGATATTGCTGAAGTTAGAACTGAGGAGGGCAAATTACATTTGTTTGTTGCTATTGATAGGACATCCAAATTTACCTATGTTGAGTTGTGTAACAGTGCTACAAAACCCATAGCTGCTGAGTTCTTACGTAATTTGATTAGAATTTTACCGTATAAAATCCATACTATTTTGACAGATAACGGTATACAATTTACAAACCAGAAGCGTCATAAGTATGCTTTCCAACATATATTTGATAGAGTTTGCGAAGAGAATGTTATTGAACATCGTTTGACAAAAGTTAGCCATCCTTGGACGAATGGGCAAGTCGAGCGTATGAATAAAACTTTAAAGGATGCTACAGTTAAGAAGTATTACTATCAATCGCACCAGCAACTTAAAGAACACCTTTATAACTTTGTTATGGCTTATAATTATGCAAAGAGACTCAAAACTCTTAAGGGTCTTACTCCTTATGAATTTATATGTTATCAGTGGACACAGTCTCCAGAATTATTTATACTAAATCCACACCATCACACTCTGGGACCATACACCTAGTGGCAAATTTTCTTCTACTAAAAAGGTTCCAGGAAAGAATAAGAAAAAAAGAGATTTTGAACCATTAGAAGAGTTTTTTTGGGATTTTTGGCCAACAGTTGATAAAGAAGTCAAAAGAGAAAGGCTAGAACAAGAACTATTAGCACTAAAAAAAAGAGAGCTATATAGAAAATGTGCATCATTGGCAACAATGGTCCCATTTACATTGCTGATGGCGATTGAACTGGAAAAAACATATAGCGATCAGGTATTACTTGGCGTGATAAGTGGCGCGCTAAGCCACACTATATTACCTTTTACAGTCTTATCTCTTATTTGTACGCTATATTTAATTTACAATAATAGGAAGATAGCACAAAAAGAACGAGAGTTGGAGATTATTGAAAATGGAGAGGAAGTAAAGGAAAAAGAGCACAATATTTCTGATATAGGTCAGTGTTTGATCTATATTGAGGCTATAACAACTGCACTGGTTATTGTAGGTGTGATAATGGGTGAAACATCTTCACTTGAAGCAGCAGAGGATGCAATTTTATTTCTTGCCAATGCAATTGCTTTTCTTGCAACTCTTGTTTCTTATATTGATAAGCATGAAAAAAATAAGAAAAAGGAAACAGAAAAGTCTGATCTTGATGAGAAATCTAGCAAGAAAACTAGCAATATGTCTGTAGCCGGATTGGCGCTTGCTGGTTCTTCTGTATTTTTAATAAGAAGGATAATGTTAATAGCATTAGCATCGTCCTTAAATCCTGCTGTTGGACCTACTTTAGGCTTGATAGGTATTGCAATTTTTATGGCTGTACAGGTCTTAACTATACATTCCTACAGTAAGACGCTGAAAGATCCAAAAGTGGAAGGACGAGGTGAATCAAGAAATGCAGGTAGTTCTGACCGTAGTTATAAAGAAGAAGGACCGGCTATTGCCTAAGAAATTTATTTATTTAAGTAATATTTAGGTCTATACTTTATTTTGATCGAAAAAAATCTTATGTATAAGACTTTAATCACGTGCTTTATTTTCCTAATTTGCTCCTTTACACAATCGTATGCGGATGATCTTGAAAAAACTGAAACTGAACTATATGAAGAAGCAGTTGAACTTTTTGACCAGAAAAAATATAAACAAGCTATTAGGGCATTTCATAAGATAGAGGATTTGTATCCTTTTTCTTATTGGGCAATGAAAGCAAAATTATTATCTGGGGTCTCTCACTATAATATGGGTAACTATAGCAGTGCTGCAAGTGATATGGATGATTATATATATGTTTATTCAAATGGTGAAGATTTACCATATGTATACTACTTAAGAGTATTATCTTATTACATGCAAATTAATAAAGTGCAACTTGGACAGCAAACTGCATATAAAACTTTAGAGCTAGCCACTGAGTACATTAATCTCTTTCCAGGCAGCGAATATGTAGACGAGATAAAGGAAAGAGCAAAATTAATCACAGAACATATATCAACAAAAGAGTATTCTATCGGTAAATTTTACCTGAGGCGTGGTGAATATTTAGCAGCAATTAAGCGTTTCCAGAATATGGCAAGCTATAAGGATTCTAAATATTTTTCTAAGTCTATTAACTATTTAGTAGCAGCCCATTCAGCTCTTGGCCTTGACTTAGAAGCTGAGCAGTATGAAAGTATGTTATTAGCAGAAAACCTGCAAGATGCCAAGCCAGAGGCTTGAAAATTTGCTTTAGCTTTTTCTATGCTTTGATATATAATTAGGTTTTTAACTATTTGAATATGGCTGGTCATTCACAATTTTCAAATATAAAACATCGGAAAGGCGCTCAGGATGCAAAGCGCTCTCAAAAATTTACGAAGATGATTAGAGAAATAACAGTTGCTGCAAAGCAAGGGCTGCCCGATCCCGAACTCAACCCGCGCCTTCGCTCTGCTATATTTGCTGCACGCAAGGAAAATCTACCAAAAGATAAAATAGAAACAGCAATAAAAAATGCAACTGGTAACGTTGCTGGAGAAAATTACGAAGAAATACAATATGAAGGTCATAGTCCTTCTGGCACTGCACTCATTGTCCATGCCTTGACTAATAACCGCAACCGTACTGCTTCTGAGGTACGTTATATCTTTTCTCGTAAAGGTGGAAATTTAGGAGAAACAGGAAGTGTTAGTTACCTTTTCGATCATGTAGGCTTAATCGTCTATAAAGCAGAGGGTGTGAATTTTGATGATTTATTCAGTCATGGAATCGAATTAGAAGTATTGAATGTTGAGGAAAATGACAAAGAAGGATTACACGTTATAACTTGTGAAATAAAAGATTTTGGTAAAGTACGCGATGCCTTTTATGCAAAATTCGGAGAACCAGAACTTGCTCGTCTTTCATGGCAGCCAAAAGATCTGATTGAAATTAGCGATAAAGAGTTGATTGATAAATTATCTGCATTGGTTGAAGAGCTAGAAGATAACGACGATGTACAGTATGTGGAAGGTAATTTTACTTTTGTTGATGCTGTTTAAATGATGAAGCTGATTGTATTTATGCTGCTCTTTATCTTACCGTTATATACCGCTGAAACATCAACAGATCTTGCACAGCCATTCCAGCATGGAATCAGAAAAAAAAAAGCTACTTTGACGACAGAAAGTGATAGAAAGTTGTTATTCATATCCAGTACCATAAAATCTTCCTTTTTTGCCACGGAAGGGTTGGCGCCAAATACAGTGGTGAAATTGATCAACATATATAAAGATTTTGGTGTTGATTTTAAAAAAGACATTGTGCCAGAGAGTAAATTGGAGGTTCTTTTTGAGAGATTGCCTAATAATCAGAAGACTGAAGAAAAAATTTTATATGCTTCACTGACAATAAACAAGAAAGCTATTAGTTTATATCATTATAAATCGCAAGACGGCAAAGAAAGATATTTTAATAAAGAAGGAATAAGCTTAAAAAATGGCGAAATTTTTGCAAATCCTTTAAATGGAGATTATCGCGTATCCTCGAAATTTGGTAATAGAAAGCACCCTATTCGCGGTAAAATTGTTTTTCACAAAGGAGTGGATTATGCAGCTAAACTTGGCACTCCCATATACGCTGCTGCAGAGGGTGTGATAGAATATATAGGAAAGAATGGTGGCTATGGAAATTACATCAAAATAAAACACAAAAATGAATATTCAACCTGTTACGCGCATGTAAGTAGATTTAGTGGCGATATAAAGTTAGGCTCTAAAGTAAAGCAGGGGCAGGTCATCGCCTATGTTGGTAGCACTGGTGTTGCAACAGGACCCCATTTACATTACG
This sequence comes from Wolbachia endosymbiont of Nasonia oneida, assembly GCF_009012935.1. Lineage (NCBI taxonomy): Bacteria > Pseudomonadati > Pseudomonadota > Alphaproteobacteria > Rickettsiales > Anaplasmataceae > Wolbachia > Wolbachia endosymbiont of Nasonia oneida. The sequence goes on from NZ_QESS01000005.1 coordinate 27,597, forward strand.
AAGTTATATATAACGGCAAACACATCGATCCGCTTACGATAGCGCATAAAACTGAAGTAAAATTGCCTGATCATGAATTAAGAGAGTTTAAACTATTTGTAAATAAGATAAATAAAACGATTAACAGAGAGGGTTCAAGTGAAAAAGAAGTTTAAAGACAGTATGGATAAGAATACGATAAACGATAGAAATTTGAGTCAAATTCGGGCTTTTCCTGTACTAATAGTGCTAGGATTAATTTTATCGCTGCTTTTTTTGGCATATGACAGCACAATTGCACTTGGAGTTGCTGCCGTTTCAATTTTGACTTTTCTTCAAGGATTTTTTATTAATGACCCTAATGAAGCAAGAGTGATAGAATTTTTTGGTCATTATATTGGAACTTATTTTAAGTCTGGAATATGTGTAACGCTTCCCTTTTCAAGCAAATATATAGTTTCCCTAAAATTTCAGAATATTAACACAGAAAAAATAAAAGTTAATGATGCAAATGGAAGTCCAATAGAGATTTCAGCAGTGATTGTTTGGAGAGTAAATAGCCCTGCAAAGGCGTATTATAATGTTAACAACTATCACGAATTTGTTTTTGTACAAAGTGACTCAGTAATAAGAGAATTAGCTAGTAACTATCCGTATGACAGCGAGAGCAATGAGGAATCTTTACGTAAAAATTCTGATAAAATTTCAGATGAATTGCGGTCAATGTTACAACAAAGATTAGATATTGCAGGAATTGAGATTACAGAAGCAAGAATATCGCATTTGGCGTATTCGTCCGAGATTGCACAAGCAATGTTAAGGCGTCAACAAGCACATGCTATCACTTCGGCAAGAAGGCATATAGTGCAAAATGCAATAGGAATTGTCGAGGAAGTAATAGCTCATTTTGAAAAAAACAAAAGCTTACAATTAGATGGCAAGCAAAAGGTTCAATTGATAAATAATTTGTTGGTTGCCCTAATCTCTGAGCAAGATGCACAACCGACGATTAGTTTAGATAATAATTAGCATAGAAGCCGATTGGGTTTCATAAATGCAAGTCACTATTAATTTCTTGATTAATAGACTAAATGATGTTATAAATTACACGCATTAGGGGTGCTCTAGAAAAGCTGAGAGTACATAAAGTACAACCCTTTGAACCTGATATTGTTAAAGCAAGCGTAGGAAAATGTATGTATATAAATATTGAAGAATGCTTCGGCTTCATTGCGTTAATTGCATCTCTAATTGGATTATCACCTCAAGTATATAAAGCATATATCACTAAAGTTACTCGTGATGTATCGATGTTAATGTTAGTAAACTATCTTATTTGTTCATTGTCTTGGATTGGCTATGGTCTTTACCAGAGCTCAATTTTTGTGGTGCTTAGCAATATTGCTGGATTAGTGATTAGCATAATATCAATTATTCAAAAATGTTACTACGATGCAAAACCTGCACCATGATCATGTGCTGCACTGCAGTACACAACAACAATATCGTTCTATTGTAGTGCTAAATGGAAAAATACCGAGCTCATCGTTTTTTAAACGAGATATACCTATTATTGCTGTAGATGGAGGAGCAAACAAGCTTCTATCAATTGGCGTAAAACCTGATCTTGTAGTAGGAGATTTGGATAGCGTAAATCTGGATTTACGTGCTAATTTGAATACGATATATCTACCTGATCAAGATTATTGCGACTTTTCTAAAGCAATGGCTCACTTAAAAACAGTAAAGTTATTGCCATCAATAGTAACGGGTATTACTGGAGGAGCAATTGATCACATACTACAGAATATTAACATTTTTCTAAGTACGGGCAGTATCTTTTACACACCTTCACCTCCCATGGTAGGTTACACTTTACAAAAAGGTATTACCCATTTTTTTTCTTTGCCAAAAAATACTAAAATATCTTTACTTGGTATACCGAGAGCTCAAATATCAACTAAAGGATTAAAATGGGAACTGCACCTTAGTAATCTTGCTTTTCCGGGAAAAAATTCTTGCTTTAATCGAAGTTTAGGCAATAAGGTATCCGTAGAAGTACACAGTGGTATATGTCTAGCAATGATTTATTTAGAGACAGTAGATGATGCTGCAAGACATCATGTGCGTCAAGTTAAGAAGTAAATAGACTTCTTGCATAACCCAAACTAAGTAGAAAAAAGGTATCATCCAAGTAGCTGACACTGGTTCCTTTATGACGTGTCATTCCAGTTTCAGCTACTTGAATGACAGCAGTCCTACGTCATACCGCCGCGGTATCTCTTAGCCGCTAACAAGCAGCGGGATGACGAATTACTTAACCATCATTACACCGTCATACCGCGATTCATTCGCGGTATCTCTTAACATAGATCCCTTACTTAACCGTCATACCTTAACATAGATCCCGCTAACAAGCAGCGGGATGACGAATTACTTAACCATCATTACACCGTCATACCGCCGCGGTATCTCTAGATCCCGCTAACAAATAGCGGGATGACGATTGTCGTTTAGCCATAAATATTTAAGAAATTTACCAAATGAAAAAAAAGGCAAAAGAAGCCCTGAGGTTATTATCCGCTTTAAAATATTGGCGTTTTTTATGTTTTAAACGCTTGACAAGCGAGATTCAGCCGCTTTTAATTGCAACTAACCTACGCTGCAAATGTTTAAGAAATTTACTAAGCAGAAAAAAAGACAAAGAATCCCCGAGTTAGCTAGTCTTTTACTATCTCTGTCGAGTATTGGCATTTTTTGATGTCTTGTAACGCTTTATAAGCGCGTTCAGCTTATTTAGATAAAAATCTAGATGTAGATGAAGTTTTGTAAAGACATACAGTATCTATATACTGCAAAAAATTGAACATAAGACGCCGATACATTAAGTAATCCTTACCTTTTAATCTGCAGATTGGCGAAAGCAAATACAATAGCTTCAGTTTCATGATAAGTGGGCTGGCGGAGTTTGTCAAGCAAGTTTTTTCGTTTCTACTGAATGACAGTTGTGGCTTGGGAGGTAGTGCAAGAAGTCTATTGTATTACTGAATTATTAATAATTCAGTAATAGTGCCTGCTATGTAGCTAAAATTTTCCTTTAACTTAAGCTATATGTAGCTAAAATAACTTGGGTTTACCGACAACCGTCATCCCGCTGCTTGTTAGCGGGATCTAGAGATATCGCGGCGGTATGACCCTGACTTGCATTAGCTATGTATAATAAAGGGAATCTATGACAAAAGAATCATTGGTAAAAACTGATATAGTGAAAGTTGAAGACAAAAAGGCGGTAAGAAGCTTTTTTAAAATACTAGGTGGAGTGGCAGATGCTGTAAGATCGTGGATTGGTAACATCAGTCCTGATTTAAGCAACAGTCGCGATATCGATAGTTTAGTCTTGAAGATGAACGAGTGCTTAAATCCAAAGGGAGGGGAGGTTTCAGCACGTAAAAACGCTGTATCTCTTGGTAACTTGTACTTAAGCTTATCAGAGAAAGGTAAAATAAAATTTCTACAAACCCTGGCAGAAAAATTTAATCCGAATAAAGCGGAAATAGATGAGAAAATTAGAGAGTATAAGAAAAACCAAGATCCCGAGTTAAACTATAAATTTGAGCAGGATTTAATAAAAATTCTTGAATCACCACGTTCTAAAATATTGAAGCAATTTATTTCTTTACCAGAAGGCCTTAAGTTTATTGTTGATATGCGTTCTGATGTGCTTAAGCTAAAAAACCAACATAGAAGCTTGAATCCACTAGAGAGCGAATTAAAAAATATACTCTATACTTGGGTTGATGTTGATCTACTCGATCTTCGTCAAATCACTTGGGATTCACCTGCATCATTGCTAGAAAAACTTATAAAATATGAAGCTGTGCATAAAATTTCCTCTTGGGGCGACCTAAAAAACAGACTAGATTCTGATCGTCTCTGTTTTGCTTTTTTTCATTACAAGATACCAAACGAACCTCTAATTTTTGTAGAGGTTGCATTGGTGGATAAGATTGCAGATAGCATTCAACACCTTTTAGATGAGTCAGTACCTTCAAATGATCCGAGTAATGCAAGCACTGCTATATTCTATTCAATATCAAACACTCAAGCAGGGTTATCTGGAATCAGCCTTGGTAATTTTTTGATCAAAAGGGTTGTAGAAAAGCTATCACAGGAGTTTAAAAGTATAAAAACATATGCAACTCTTTCTCCAATACCTGGCTTTACGAAATGGCTAAAAAACAATCTAAACCAAGATGTCACTTTATTGGGCAAACTAAACATAAAACAATCTAGTGCAGAAATTTTAGAAAGTGCAGAGCAATTAAAAACTAATGTTGAATGTACAAATGAAACTAAACAATACATGCTTAAACTATGTGCATATTATTTACTAAAAGTGAATAATAGCAATGGAAATGCTTATGACCCGGTGGCGCATTTTCATTTAAGCAATGGTGCATCGATAAAACAACTAAACTGGATGGCGGATACTTCTGAAAAGGGTATTAGTCAGTCAGCCGGGATGATGGTAAATTATCTATATGAGTTGCCTAAAATAGATAATAATCATGAAAACTATATGGTTAATAAAGTGATTTCCTGCTCGAAAAAAGTGTCGTCTATGTTGAAGGAGTAAATAGTCTCTTAATAAAGGATTGCCCTCACAACACTTAAAATGTAAAATAGTTTCACTAATTAAGTATAGTGGGCCATAAATGAACAACATAAGGAATTTCGCAATAATAGCGCATATAGACCATGGTAAGTCAACGCTTGCTGACCGTTTAATAGAGGAATGTAACGGCCTTGAAGCAAGAGAAATGACCAATCAAATACTCGATTCAATGGATATAGAACGCGAACGTGGGATTACAATTAAGGCACAGACGGTAAAACTCAATTATACGGCAAACGACGGTAATCAATATTGCCTAAATCTCATGGACACTCCAGGTCATGTTGATTTTTCATATGAAGTGAGTCGAAGCTTAGCAGCGTGCGAAGGTTCACTTTTAATAGTAGATAGCAGTCAAGGCGTTGAAGCACAAACCCTTGCAAATGTATATAAAGCTATTGACAACAACCATGAAATAATAGTTGTGCTCAATAAAGTTGATCTTCCTGCTGCAGATCCAGAAGGGGTAAAACTCCAGGTTGAGGAAATAATTGGTATTGACGCAAGTGAGTCAGTTTTAATATCAGCAAAAACTGGACTTGGAATAAAAGATGTACTTGAAGCAATAGTGGCAAAACTTCCAGCTCCTCAAGGTGATGTAAATGCTCCATTGCAAGCAATTTTGGTTGATAGTTGGTATGACACTTACTTAGGAGTAGTAATTTTAGTGCGAGTTAAAAATGGAGTGCTAAAAAAAGGCATGAGAATTGTTATGATGTCTAATAATGCTACATATCAGATAGATAATATCGGTATTTTCACCCCTAAAAAAGTGATGACGGGTGAACTTTCAGCGGGTGAAGTTGGTTTTATAACTGCTTCAATGAAGGAAGTAGCAGACTGCAAGGTAGGAGACACTATCACTGAGGAAAAGAGACCTTGTAGTGAAGCACTTCCTGGATTTAAAGAAGTGCATCCTGTGGTATTTTGTAGCATTTTTCCTCATAAAACGGATGATTTTAAATATCTAAGAGAAGCTCTAGAAAAGTTACATTTAAATGATGCAAGTTTTACCTTCGAGGCTGAAACTTCAAATGCACTAGGCTATGGATTTCGTTGTGGTTTTTTGGGAATGTTGCATCTTGAAGTTATTCAAGAAAGGCTCGAGAGAGAATTTGATTTAGACCTAACAGCAACTGCACCGAGTGTTATATATAGGGTTACAACACGAAGTGGTGAAATTTTGAATATTCATAACCCAAGTGATATGCCAGATCCAACGAAAATTGAAATTGTGGAAGAACCATGGATTACCGCAACCATAATGGTCCCTGACCAATACTTGGGAGAGATTCTATCTCTATGTGAAGAAAGGAGGGGAGAACAGGAGGATTTATCTTACATTGGTAACACAACAACAGCATTGTTAAGATATAAATTACCACTGTCTGAAGTTGTTTTTGACTTTTATGATCGATTAAAATCAATTTCCAAAGGATATGCAAGTTTGGATTGGGAAATTTCCAGCTATCTGGTAAGCCAAATAGATAAATTAAGCTTTTTAATTAATGGAGAGCCCGTAGATGCACTGGCTTGTATCGCTCACAAAAGCAGAGCAGAAAAAAGGGGGCGTGAAATATGTGCACGCTTGAAGGATTTAATACCACGTCAGCAATATAAAATCGCGATTCAAGCGGCAGTGGGCGGAAAAATTATTGCCAGAGAAACGATTAACCCATACAGAAAAGATGTAACAGCTAAACTCTATGGTGGAGATGTAACGCGAAGAATGAAACTACTTGAAAAGCAAAAGAAGGGTAAAAAAAGGTTACATTCTATAGGGAACGTAAATATTCCACAGAATGCTTTTATTCAAGCCTTGAAGATAAGTGATTGATCTTAAAAGACTTCTTGTATAGTTTTTGGCAACAACCGTTAGAAACGAAAAAACTTACTTGACAAACTCCGCCAGCCCCCTTATCATGAAAGTGAAGCTATTTATTTATCTTCTCTGTACAGATTAAATGACAAAAAAACTCACGTATCTGGCGTCTCATGTTTAATTTTTTGCACTATGTGCACCTTATGTCTTTATCAAACTTCTACCTACATAAGCTGAAACGCGCTTATAAAGCGTTTAAAACATAAAAAAACGCCAACTTAAAAAATGGATAGTGAATAACTAGCTACCCTAGGGTTTCTTTTGCCTTTTTTTCTGTTTAGTAAATTTCTTAATGTTTCTAATTTAGATTAGTTGCGGTTTAAAAGCAACTGAATCGCGGTTATTAAGCATTTAGAATAAAAAAACGCCATACTTGAAAGTATAATGTAAGTAATTAGCCAACCACGGGGCTTCTTTTGCCTTTTTTTTCATTTGGTAAATTTCTTAATGTTTATGGCTAAACGACAACCGTCATCCCGCTACTTGTTAGCTGATGAGATACCGCGGCGGTATGACGTAGGACTGCTGTCATCCCAGTGCTTGACACTGGGATCCAGTTGAGCTATTTCAACAAAAATACTGCATTTGAGATGAACGTTCCAGACTTATTTACAAATATAACAATTAAAGTCTGGATTCCAGCGTCAAGCACTGGAATAATATCGTTTACTATGTCTATATTACAATATTTGTGCAGTTGTGTATCAACTACTTTTGTGGCACCGTTTGTTATTCAATCTTTATGCTAGTTTTACTAAAAATTATAGTATTTTAGGTATAATTGCAATATCTAAATTTAAGGTATAGAGATGAACCCTAGGAAAGTTTTTAATATTCTTTTTATAGTATTATTTATTTCTTTTTCTCATGTTGGGAGTGCTGCCGCTGACACTAATACTGATACAACTGCTCAAGTAATATGTAACATTATTGGCTACGTTTGGGGAATAGGCGGACCGCTTATGACCGTAGTGATAATAGGTGCAGCTTTGCTTGCGATATTTGGTAGAATGCCATGGCCAGCTCTTTTTGCACTCGGTATATTTTGTGCTGTATTTTTCGGTGCTAAAACTATCGTCATAAAAGTAATGGGTGGTATAGGCGGCACTGGAAATACTTCTTTGATGGACCAATGCGGAACAGGAGACACAAAAAAGAACTATTTTTTTCTAAAACAGACCTGATGCACGGCTTCAACTATATCTTCCACTTGCGGTAATGCTTTTTTTTCTAGATTTGCAGCGTAAGGTAAGGGGATGTCCTTGCCAGTTACACGTACAACTGGAGCATCAAGGTAGTCAAATCCTTGTTCCATAACAACGGCTGACAGCTCTGCTCCTATTCCTGCAAATGGCCATCCTTCTTCTACACTAACTAACCTATTAGTCTTCTGAATAGAGTTAATAACAGTTTGAGTGTCAAGTGGTCTTAAGGTTCTGAGGTCAATAACTTCAGCTTCTATACCTTTACTCGAAAGTAAATCTGCTGCATTTAAGGCATCCATTAATTTTAATGAAAAAGCAGTGATAGTTACATCCTTTCCTTCCCGTATAACAGCAGCTTTGCCTATCTCAAGTAGATAATCTTTGTTTGATAGCTCAGAGTCAGAAACTTCATGCTCATGTCCATAAGCTATTTCGTTTTCTAGAAATATTACCGGATTAGGGTCACGAATTGCAGCTTTAAGCAGACCTCTGCAATCGGAGGCAAAATAGGGTGCTATTACTTTTAACCCCGGTATATGCGAATACCAAGCTGCAAAGCATTGAGAATGTTGTGCAGCAACTCTTGCTGCAGCGCCATTTGGTCCACGAAATACTATAGGGCATCCAAGTTGCCCACCTGACATATAATTCGTTTTTGCTGCGGAATTCACAATTTGGTCAATAGCTTGCATAGAAAAATTAAAAGTCATAAACTCAATTATTGGCTTTAATCCAGCAAATGCCGCTCCAACAGCAAGGCCAGCAAATCCATGTTCGGTAATAGGCGTATCAACTACTCTGTTTTCTCCAAACTCTTTCAGTAATCCTTTCGTTACTTTATAAGCACCATCATACTCTGCAACTTCTTCACCCATGATAAGCACATCAGAGTCGTTTTGCATTTCTTCTCTAATTGCTGTGCATAAAGCTTCTCTTACACTTAAGGTTGCCATTTATAAACTTTTATAGACTTTAACTAAAGTAACTATATCAGAATTACTGGGGGTAAGTAAAGTGTACAAATTAAGTTTTACAAACATCATGACCAACTCATTCCAAAAAAAAATCTTCTCACGCTTGCTGGTTTTGGTTGCTAAAAATGATTGTATTGCTTGTGTTTTTAATAATATATACTGCTAAGTTAATAATAATTCACTTGGGAATAACAGAAAAATACATGATAATTTTATATTTCAAATAGAATAAAATCCTTTTTATTGATACTGTCTTTTTTTGTAAAAAACATTCCTAACTTTTCCACCACTTTTTCTGGCTAAGGTCAGTATAACTTTTGCTTGAAATAACTGTTTATATGGTGCAATTTACAGCTTTTAGTTGCTAAAATTATAACTCTTAATTTAATAATTTTAATCCAATAAGCTTTCAGGTTAATAAAATTAAATTATTTGAGTAAATGCAATACCATGTCTTTATTTGTGGGTAATAATAAGAATAACGAAGGTTGGCTCAGCTACACTTCTATAATTTCAATTTTTATGTTTACCGTATAAAAGAAGTTTCTTCTGTCTGTGTCTCCCTGTTTGAAACCAACCTTATTCTCTCTCTTTCTTGTTCTGAACTTAACCCGCGAAGCGCGTGATCGAAATCTTTCTCACTCACTATAAGCCGTCTTTGCGCACCAGCGCTAATTTTTGCTTCATTCACTAATTGCTCTAACTCAGCCCCAGAATAGCCTTTAGTCCTTTCCGCAATGTTTTTAAGGTTTAACTCATTATCGGCTTCTGTACCTCGCATATAAAGTTCTAATATTTTTTGTCTCGCTTCCACGCTTGGATTAGGGATATAAACCCTCTGACCTAAACGTCCAGGTCTAATAAGTGCTGGATCTATACCACCGATAAGGTTAGTTGCACCAATTACTATTATATCTTTTCTGCTCTTAAATCCATCTATTTCAGTTAACAACTGTGTTAAACTCTCTCGACAATGGTAAGCTGAGTTATTAGCGGTACTTCTTTTTTGAGCAACTGCATCTATTTCATCTATAAAGACTATACAAGGAGAATATTTTTTTGCTATTTTAAAAAGCTCGCGTACAGCATGTGCACCATGACCAATATATACTCCAATAAGTTCAGGACCTGAGATGCTTATGAAATTCATATTTGATTCACCTGCAATTGCACGAGCGATAAGTGTTTTACCATTTCCAGGAGGGCCATATAATATGTCACTGCCATTAAGTTAAGGAAGGAATGGTAAAAAACGAACCAGAAGATTTGAAATAATCGAGAAGTTATGATAAATGCTGAAACAAAATAGAATAAACTTAAAAGTAGATAAACTCTAAAATGTAAATTACTTAAGAAGTAGTTGATTTAGGAGTCATTTTACAGAAGATATGACAATAAATTGCCCAGTTATTATCAGAAGATATGAGTACTGTCTTTGGTCAAAATACATGCTTCCTAGCTCTTTTTTGGTAGTTCAGTGAACGAGTATTCGTTACTTTATTACGGTCAACTTTTCTTCCTTTTCTCACCACTAGAGTGTTCATCAAAAATAACTTTGATAATCGATCCATAATGCAGTCTGTGTCTGACTCTGTAGAAAAAATATCGAAAGCCAAGTTTTTTATTGCATTAAATGAGACAGATTTATTAATGCTTTTCTCAGACTTGCCATTGGCTAGGCCTGCGTTCAATGTCTCTTCTACATCTTCTGTTGTAATACTTTCTAAGTTGCTAATAAAAATAGTTGACCAAAAATCCTGCTTAATAGTTTCAACACTTTTACCTGTAAAATTTTCTAAGCCTAATCTTCCTTTGAGTTTGGAAAAAAATGTTTCTACTCCCCAACGTAAGTAGTATAATTCCCCAAATTCTTCAGCTTTAAACTGCTGTTCGTCTAATAACGATGTAGCTAACACTTCAATCTCACCAGAATGAAGAACTATTTTGACTAATCGAAACTTTATTTTATCAGGTAATCCTAGCTTTCTTAGCTGTCTCGCTATTTTGACAGATGCAGTTGACACTACTATCATGTCAGAAGGACTTCCTGGCTTAAACATAGCATTTATTTCATTAAATGATGAGTATGGACAGCGAATTATGTAATTAATACCTCTTTGTATAAGCTCAGCAAAAAACCTATAAGAAACATACCCTCTATCACAAATCAGCAAATCGTTGGATTTTACACTATCAAGCATATCAATAGCTAAAGCAACTTCATAGCTACCGCCTCTGCCAAGTACTGATTTTATTGCGATATTGTTTAATACATCGTAACATACTTCAAAGGTTGTACTTGTGTAATCTCCAAGCTCTTTTTCGGTATAATTTCTTATTGGTCTTGAGCCAAATTCATTTATTAACTCATCATTTTTTGGTAGAATCAGTGTAGAAGCATCAAATGCAAGTACTCTGAAACCATGGTGGGTTTTAAATCCTTGATCTTGGTAGTATAGGGAAATTATGCTATCATTTAGCTCTGAAAATGCAGTGTGCTTTAGCTTTTTTCTTGCTTGAGTAAATGCACTTGCTGTGATTGTGTGATCCTTTTTTGTATGCAGGACAAACTCATTAAGCATTACTTGTAATGATTTTACACTCTTTCTGAAAATTAGAATAAATACATCAATGAAAGGCAGCTTTCTTTTTCGTGAGAAATCTTTTGGAGATGCTTTGTGGGCGTTAATAAAGTTTAAACTCATCAATTTATCTTTTATAAATTTAATTATTCTTTTTTTTACTCATATCATTATTTCTTTTAATTCAGCGATCTTACCCGATTTTATAATACATTCTAACACTTTTTCCTTAACTTAATGGCAGTGTATAATATGTAACCTCTTAGTGAATTAATACTTTTATTTCCAAACAGCTTGCGCATTTCTTCTGTCATTTGGTCACAGCAAATCATCTGCAACCGTTGTTTTAAGGAGTCATCAATTATAGCATCAGCAAATGTTATTCTTTTATCATCTGAATTAGCTAATTCTATCGATATAGGCAGCTCTACTTCCTTTAGTTTGCTGAATACTTGATCATATACAAACCAAACAATAAAAAGGAGAACGACAAGTAACACACAAGGCATAGCTTCACTAACATAATGTGCAGCTAACTCATACCCTTTACTAAGCAACATTGTATGCATATAGGCAAACAAAAAAGCGATAGAGACAATAGTTGCCACGCATAGTAAACAGATTGAAATTCTTTTTAGTAATTCTGAAATTTCAATTTTTTTCATCTTAATACCTTATACCAATTTTAAACTAAGAATAATTTTATCTAGCTTACCTATTTTAGCTTGATTAGAGCGTTCAGAAAAATTATCAAGTACGTACTTTAATTTATTAAATACTAAAAACAATATATCACCATATTGTCACATACATCTTTAAAGTTTACCAAATTCATTTTCAAAAAACAAGATTTTATTATTAACCAGAATTCTGGATTAGATTTTAGGTAAATTATTGAAAGTCTTGAATTTTACTAAATTAGTAACTAGTCTTAAAATGCTTACTGCTTTATCGTAAATGCTAAAACAATAAGCTATTGATATTCTTGTTTTTTTTAATCTCCAATCCAGAATTCGGGTTAAAAACGCTAACTTGTATCTTCAAGAAGTAAGACATAATAGCTCTAAAATGTCTTGCAAGGAAAGGTAAAGCTGAACGCTAACTTATGCCAGAAAAATACCGTCTTGTTTGCCTTTTTGAGTAGTATCATCTTATTTTTCCTGTAAATTTTGTTTATAACGCCTAAGATTTACGATATTTTAATCCCGGTAGAATATCTTATAAAATCAGATTATATGTTATACCTATGGAAATAGATAACTTTCAGCAATATTACAACCAAGAAGAAATGAAGACAGTAACATTAGCTCAAATTTATAAAGACTTGGTAATAAAGATATCCGATATAGCCACAAGCAAAATGTAAGCTACTATTAATGGTATTATGGAAATAGCACCAACGATACCACCTACTATACCTACTACCAGAGGTAACGGAGTAGTAAGGCTTAATATAATAAGTGGGAGAGATATAATTGATAGTATTATAGAAATTACACCTACTGTTTTCAGAAGAGATAGAAATCCTTTTGAATCTAAATGTTCTTTAATTCCCTTAAATAATATAAAGAAAATGCTTATACACATTATAGCACAAAGTATTACTGCTGCTATTTTTATTATAGCTGCTGCTATAAGTGCTGCTAAATAAGCTATATTCATTATAACTTTACCACTAAACTTAATAACACTGCAATTATCACACACCATAATAAAAAAGTCAACTCCATATGTTTAGGTTGTAAAATCCCAAAAAGCAGCCAGAATAGAATAAGCAAACATTTACGAATTGAATTTAGTGCAAACAAGGGTGTTGATATCAACCATACTCTGCAGAATCGCAATATGGTATGACTACATGCTTTTTATTGATTTGATTAACATAATCAGCAGAGAGTTTTGTTTTGCAAAAGATGTCTACAGTAACATACTGCAATTATTTGGAATTGTAGGGCTAGGTGCAATTGTAAGGCCACTTGGTGCATTCATATTTGGTCACGTTGGTGACAGGTATGGAAGGAGGATAGCATTAATAATTACTATCTTGCTAATATCGATACCATCAAGTCTCATTGCATTTATTCCAAGTCACAATCAAGTAGGTATAATTTCTACTATATTGCTTCTTGCAATCCATATAACACAAGGAATTGCACTTGGTGGTGAACAAGGAAGTTCTGTTTATCTTATAGAGCATTTATCCAGTAGGAAAGAGAACTTAGGGATGTATTTTGGAATGATGGGTTTTGGTCGCTCCATTGGCGTCTTGCTTTCTGCGGTGATAGTGATTATCTGCAAAAAAACTACTGATTTTTGTACCTTGGGTTGGAGATTGCCATTTATTTTCTCAGCTATTTTAGGATTAATTAGCGCGTATAGCATATACACATTGGGAGAAACTCCAGCATATGAAAAAAATCGAAAACAAAGAAATTTACCTGATTTGCCAATAATAGAGCTTATAAAACGCCACAAGAGAGCTCTTATACTTGCTATTTTAATATCTGTACCTGTTAATGTTGCTGTTGGATTTACCATATTTCTTCGAACTCTCGCAAAGGAAATAGCATCAGTGGATGTTTATGTAACAACATATATCAACGAAATTGTATTGATTATAACCAGTGTATTAATGCCGATATCTTCAATAGCGTTTGGAATGTTGGCTGATAAAGTTGGAAAAGAGCGCACTGCAATCTTATTTATAGCAATTACAATGGCACTGTGTTGTCCTGCGTTATCTATTGCATATTACTATAAAAATTATCTTGTGATTGCGTTGAGCGTAATGGTTCTCTCTATAATAGAAAGGGGTATAGTTCCCATAGGAATAGTTGCATCTGAACTCTTTCCTACCAATGTTAGATTTAGTGGTGTGAGCTTATCACGCAATATCTCTTATGCGTTACATGGAGGATTTACTCCTATGGTTTGTATTTGGTTGACTGTAACATTTCCTCAAACAAACCTTGCTGCTGGGCTTTATATAGTCTTCTGCTTGTTGATCAGTGTGGTAGCAATATTGCAAATAAAACCGCAAGATAAGAAATTTGATTGGTCTTAGTTTTCTCCTATGTGATTTGATAGACCGGGAAAGGGTTTCATCTAAGTAGCTGACACCCTGACAACCGTCATCCCGCTGCTTGTTAGCGGGATCTAGAGATACCGTGACGGTATGACGTAGGACTGCTGTCATTCCAGTCTGGAATCCAGAGAAAAGGATGATGTCATCCCAGTGTCCCTGTAATGTCATTCCAGTGCTTGACACTGGAATCCAGCCTTTATTATGCAGCCACTTGGTTAAAATTAAGTCTTCTGGATCCCAGTGTCTGGGCACTGGGATGACAAAGGAGGGCAGTGTCAGCTACTCGGATGACACCCTGCTGGTGGACAATGTTTGTATAGTTGTGCGTCACGCGCTGGAATGACGAATTACTTAACCGCCATACCGTCACGGTATCTCCTAGCATAGATCCCGCTAACACGTAGCGGGATGACGATTTTGTATCGGAAAACAAGTAGCATGACGATTTATCAAATGTTCCTTAGTTTCTCAAAAAAATCCTTTAACAAAAAAGAGCATTCTGTTTCTAATATCCCACCATAAACTTCAGGTATATGGCTGCAAAATTGAAATATCTTAGCACCATTTTCAATTCCTCCACCTTTTGGATTATAAGCTCCAAAGTACAATCGTTTAATTCTGGCAAAGGAAATGGCTTGAGCACACATCGGACATGGTTCTAATGTTACGTACATATCAGCATCACAAAGCGTGGGAGTTGAAAATGCTTGTCTGATCGCTAACATCTCTGCATGTGCAGTTGGATCGCTGGATATATTGTGTGCAGAAGAAATGATATTGTCTCCACTCACTATTACAGCACCTATGGGCACCTCATCATTTTTTTGAGCGAGTTTGGCTTGCTCTATGGCAAGCTCCATATATTGATACTTAAACACTAGGCACTTATTTCTTATCAATTGCTGCTTCAATAAATGATACAAAAAGAGGATGAGGAGAAAACGGCTTTGATTGAAACTCTGGATGAAACTGCACACCAATAAACCACGGATGACTCTCTAACTCCACTGCCTCTATGCACGTTCCATCTTCTGATATGCCACTGCATAGCAGCCCATTTTTTTCCAAATCATCTTTATAATCTGAATTGATTATGTATCTATGCCTGTGTCTTTCTGAAATAGTAGTGTTACTATATGCATCCATCATTTTAGAGTTTGCATTTATATTACATTTGTATGCCCCAAGTCTCATGGTTCCACCAAGATCGTCATCTTGATCGCCAGCTAACTTAACGATTGGATGTTTACAGTTACGAAATTCTTCAGAGTGTGCATCTTCAAGCTTAACAACATTACGAGCAAATTCAATAATTGCAAGCTGCATACCAAGGCAAATTCCGAAAAATGGGATATTATTTGTACGGGCATAATTTATTGCTAATATTTTACCCTCTACTCCGTCATCACCAAACCCCCCTGGAACAAGGATTGCATGAGAATTCTGTAACTTCTCCCCTATAAGCTTTTCATTTATAGGTTTTTCTTCCTTCTCTCTTGAGTTAACCCAATTTATCTTTACTTTGACTTTATTACTAATCGCACCATGATTTAATGCTTCAACCAGTGATTTGTATGCATCAGGGAATTCGGTGTATTTTCCCACTATAGATACAGTAACTTCCTGTGTTGGGTGCCTTATGGAATGCACTATTTGATCCCATTCAGTCAAGCTTGGTTTTGGCTTACTTAAATGAAAGTGCTCCAAAATTTGCGTATCAAGCCCACATTGGCTATACAACACCGGTAACTCATATATATGACTCACATCAGGGGCAGGTATCACATTGGATAAAGAAACATTGCAAAGCTTAGCTATTTTCTCTCTTTGATTATCGAAAATTTCTTTCTCACTGCGGCATAATATAATATCTGGTTGTAACCCCGCGGAATTTAACTCTCGAACTGAATGCTGCGTTGGTTTTGTCTTTAATTCTTGCGCTGCGGTAAGATATGGTATTAAAGTTAAGTGAATCAGGATAACTCTTTGTTTTCCTAATGTGTAGTTAACTTGGCGTATAGCCTCCAAAAATGGTTGGCTTTCAATGTCACCTACAGTTCCGCCTATTTCACATATTACAAAATCTAAACCTTCCGTACCATTAAAAATGAACGATTTGATCAAATCTGTTACATGAGGAATGACTTGCACAGTTTTGCCCAGATAATCACCACGCCTCTCTTTCTTCAATAACTCATGATATATCTTACCAGTTGTTATATTGTCATCTTTTGTTGCTTTAATTCCAGTAAAACGCTCATAATGCCCAAGATCCAAATCAGTTTCAGCACCATCTTCGGTAACAAATACCTCTCCGTGCTGAGTTGGGTTCATTGTCCCAGGATCAATGTTGAGATACGGGTCAAGTTTTCTGATACGGATCTTAAAACCGTGAGCTTGAAGAAGCGCACCAACACTCGAAGCAACTAAGCCTTTACCAAGCGATGACACAACTCCACCTGTGACAAAGATAAATTTAGCTTCCTTCATTAATTTTCAAATGGAACAGAAGTAGATTCACTTTCTTGCTTTTTTTCTAATATAATTTTTTCTGCGATCGATTTTTTATGTACGTCTTTTGAACATAATCCTGACAATAGCAATGTGTTTATAATAAACAATCCAGCAACAATAGCCGTTATTCTGCTGAGCGGGTTTTCAGAAGATTTCACCGGAATCATCGAATTGACCCCCTGTTGTACATTACTAAAACCACTTAACGAACTACTCCCAGGCGGCTGCAAGAGCACTAAAATTACTAACACAACAACCAATATTATTTGAAATATACTTAATACCGCTACTGACATTATAGATAGGGCTGAAAATAAAAATCTTAGCAGTACAAAGCACGTAAGTCAAGAACATCTGTCACCCAAGTAGTTTGAAATCTAAGTATGTATTTACTGCTTACCTTATTTTGATTAACATATGCATAAGACTTTGGGCTTAATATGTATCACATTTTAAAATACAAAGATTATGAACCAAAAATAGACGAAAGTGCTTTCATCGCAGGTGGTTCGCATATCATAGGCAAGGTTGAAATAGGAAGAGATGCAAGCATCTGGTTTAATTGTGTAATCAGAGGGGACGTTGGATCAATAAAAATAGGTAATGGAACAAATATTCAAGATGGAACGGTAATTCATGTGGATAGAAACCCAGGTGGTGACACAATTATTGGCAGCATGGTAACAGTGGGACATTTTTGTGTGTTGCACGCATGCACGGTGCATGATAAGGCGTTTATTGGTATGGGCTCTACCGTGATGGACCATGCAGTTGTGGAGCCTGAAGCTATGGTAGCTGCTGGCTCACTGGTAACACACGGAAAAGTGATAAAAAGTGGTGAAATATGGGCTGGTAGGCCAGCAAAATTCTTCAAAAAAATGTCGAATGAAGAAATTAAACATATTGCACAATCAGCACAAAATTATATTATGCTAATAAAAGAATACAAAAACTGAAGTTCGCGTCAAGTGTTTTACTTGACACGTACATTTCGGCTTAACCCTTGTTACTTCTTTTTCCCATTCTCATTTACTTCTTGTGCTTTTGCCCCATCTACTTGAGTACTAGGTAATACTGCATATGTAATACCACCGGCTACGAGTGCAGATGCTACTGCTATACCAATCATTACTAACATCTCTAACTTAACTGTACGTTCAAGTGCAGTAAATGCTATCAGTCCAGCAGCAAGACCCATACCAACAGTAGCAGTGTACCGTGCTCCATTGCCTTGTTTTGGTTGCTCAGTTGTTTTGCTTTTATCTTCTAGTTTTCTATTTTTCTCCTCAGCTTCAGTCAATCGATTTTGTAAGTCTTTTGTTTCATCCTTTTTGGCTTTTAACTGAGCAGCAGTATCATTTGGTGCTGCCTTTAACTGCGCAACTTCATCATTTAGTTTATTTATTTCATCCTCTTTGGCTTTTAACTGAGCAGCATTTGGTTGGTTGTTTAACTGTGCTTCTAAATCTTTTATTTTATTTGTTAGTGTTGTTTTTTCACCCTCTAACTTCGTAACAGCAGCATCTGGTTGAGCTTTTAATGCTGTCATTTCATTCTCTTTCTCTGTTAACTTTTGCTGTAACGCCACAGCATCTAATGCTTCCAATTCTGTTATTTTAGCATTTTTCTCTTCTAACTGCTGCTGCAACGCTGTAGAATCTATTGCCTTTAGTTTTTCCACTTCAGCTTCTAAGTCTTGTTTTTCCTGCTGGGCTGTGTCCAATTGATCTTGTAATTCTTGTGTTTTAATTCTCAATTCCTCCTCAGCTTTCTTCTTTGCAGCTTCTAATTCTTCATTTTTCCCCTTTAACTGCTCTTCTGCAGCTTCCAATTCTGTTGTTTTAACATTTTTCTCTTCTAACAATTGTACTGTGGGATGGCAAGATAGGGCTTTTACCATAATCTCCTCTTTCCCATCGTTAAGGCCTAGCAGATTTTTCATTTCTTCTAGGCAACTAAAATATTTGCCACCCTTTTTCCCAACGGATTTTACATTCATGATTGTATTATCTCCTAGTTCTTCTTGAGGATAAGAACCAGTAATATATAGTTGTTGATCATTTAGCGTACAGCCCACATAAAACTTGTCATCAATTATAGCACCACTCTTATCTACGTTTTTATACTTTTTAAATTCTTCATAATCATCTTTTTTTATAACAAGCACTATTTTATCATCGGCAACCTGTATTGTACCATTCTTTAAGCTTAGCATAACGAACCTCAATTATAATTTAACATTACATAATACCCTTAGAACCTAAGGTCAAATAATATTTTTATCATAACATAGAAAATTTATGTTCGTAAACAAAAAATTTTGGCGTAAAATTGCCGTATTTACTTAATTGTGCTATAGCTAAAGTAATTTAGGTTTACCGACCATCGTCATTCCGCTGCTTGTTAGCGGGATCTAGAGATACCGCGGCGGTATAACGTTGCTAGCTTAAAGTTTAAAATTGAGAAATATTTATGTTAAAAGAAAAATACGGCTTTAAAGAAGTTGAAGACAAATGCAACATATTATGGGAAGGCAGTAAAGTTTATAAATGGAATGGTGAAAAGGATAACACTTTCACTATAGACACACCTCCACCGACAATATCGGGTAAATTGCATATTGGCCATATATTTAGCTATTGCCACACGGACTTTATTGCAAGGTTTCAGCGCATGCTGGGAAAAGATGTGTTTTACCCAATTGGGTTTGATGATAATGGGCTTCCCACTGAAAGATTGGTTGAGCAAACCTATAAAACCCGCGCAAAAGAAGTTGGCAGGGAAAAATTTATAGAGATGTGCCATGAGGTTATTGAAAAATCAAAGCAAGAATTCAAGGAACTATTTAAATCGGTCGGCATTAGTTATGACTGGGATTTGGAATACCACACGATCAGCAAGGAAACTGTGACGCTTTCACAGATGTCGTTTATTGATCTATATAATAAGGGATATGCATATAGAAAAATGCAGCCCATCCTTTGGGACCCGGTTGATAAAACAGCAATTGCGCAAGCAGAAATAGAAGATAAAGTTTTTGAGTCATCCTTAAACACGATAGTTTTCTCTACTCAAGAAAATGAGCAGATCAATATTGCAACTACGCGGCCTGAGTTACTTCCCGCATGTGTTGCAGTTTTTTGTCATCCAGAGGATGCGCGCTACACTCATCTGATCGGAAAAACAGCCATAGTGCCAATAACAAAGGAAAAAGTTCCAATCATAGCAGATGATAAGGTTAAAATAGATAAAGGCACCGGGCTTGTTATGTGTTGTACATTCGGTGATGAACTCGACATATATTGGCAGCAAAAGCATAATCTACCGATGAAAATTATCATCGATCAGGATGGGAGAATAAGCCTTTATGATGTCATTCCAGTGCTTGACACTGGAATCTATAGTGAAATAAATGGATTGAAAGTTACAGCAGCAAGAAAGAGGATGATTGAAATCTCGAGTGGAAAAGGACTTTTGATAGAAAGCACTAACATTTCTCATTCTGTTAAGTGCGCAGAAAGATCTGGTGCACCACTTGAGATATTACCTACTTATCAATGGTTTATCAAGACTTTAGAGCAAAAAGCTCAAGTATTAGATAAAGTAAAAGAATGCAATTGGCACCCAAGCAATATGCGTAAACGTATGGAAGTGTGGATAGAAGGGCTAAATTGGGACTGGTGCATTTCAAGGCAGCGCTATTTTGGTGTGCCATTTCCAGCATGGTATTCCAAACGTAAGGGAGAAGAAGGTAAAATTATTCTAGCTGAGATAAAGGACCTACCTATAGATCCACTCAAAGATTTGCCAAAAGGGTATAGCAAAGAAGAGGTTATCCCAGATCAAGATGTAATGGATACCTGGGCCACAAGTTCAATTACTCCTCAACTGAGTGCACTGGCAGTAAACAGTGAGTTTAGTTTACCAAATCATCGCTATGATACGATATTTCCTGCAGATCTGCGCAGCCAGAGCCATGAGATAATAAGAACTTGGGCTTTTTATACTATTTTAAAGGCACATTATCATGCAAATTCTTTACCTTGGAAAAACATTATGATCAGCGGTTGGTGTTTAGCAGATGATAAGAAAAAGATGAGTAAATCAAAAGGTAATATCATCACTCCTCATGTAATACTTGAAACTTATGGAGCTGATGTAGTGCGCTATTGGGCAGCGAACTCAAGGCTTGGAGTTGATACAGTCTACTCTGAAAATATATTCAAAATTGGCCAGCGCCTCGTTACAAAACTTTGGAACGCTAGCAAGTTTGTTTTCATGTTCATGGAAAAGCATCAAACAGTAAGCATAAATTCCATCAGTGAGACGATGGATAAATGGATACTGTCTAAGCTGTACAAAGTAATAGGTAGAGCAACAAATAACCTATTACAGTTTGAATACTGCGAAGCTTTGGGCGCAATAGAGGAATTTTTTTGGAAAGACTTTTGTGATAACTACTTGGAACTAGCAAAAAAGCGCGCATATGGAGATAAAGTAAACAGCGAAGCAAACTTAAGTGCAAAGCAAAGTTCGGCATATGTACTGAATATTATTTTGCGGTTATTTGCACCTTTTCTGCCGTACATTACGGAAGAGATATACCACCTGTTATATAGTTATAATTCTGTACACAATCAAAGTAATTGGCCGAGCAAAGAAGAACTTATCTACGATAAATGTTCAGAGGAAATGGGAGATAATGTTATTCAGATATTAAACATTATCAGAAAGATAAAAGCAGATAATAATGTGTCAGTTAAGCATTTGATAAAGAAATTAGTGATAAAAGCAGATCTACGAGAGGACAAATTGAATCAATCCGCGCAGAATGATTTGCAGGCAGTGTGCAATGCGGAAATGATAGAGTGGATGCAGTCTGAGCTTGAAACTGAGAACGGAAAATACATAGTGAATATAGATTTATATTGATTTTTATGTGAAATTTGTTTGACTTCCTTTAATGTGAGCGTTACCATAACGATAACTTTAACTTATGAGGGAACGATAGTAGGAAATCTATATAATAAAACTAATGCGCCATATCTTATAGCTGGTACTCTTGCTACTTTGGCATTGCTTGCATCTGGGACACTCGCTGTTGCTCCTTATGTTGCATTCTTATCTTCAATTGCAGCCTTTAATGTAGCTCTTCCTGTTGCCTTGATATCTACTTTGATACTCGTACTTTCATGCAAGATGATTAGTCGAAATAAAAAATTAGCTGCTCAAGGAGCGGAGCTTAATGAAAAAACTGAATTAGCTGCAGAGCAAGAAAATACAATACAAAGCTTAGAACCTCAAATCAAAGGGCTAAATAAGAAAGTTAGTGATCTCGAAACAAAATTGGATGAAATTTCAAAGCAGACTAATGGTGCTGCAACAAAAGATGAAGTTAAACAGCTAAGAGGAGAGCTTGGTAGTCTCACAGAAAAATACAATCAAATTGCAAATCTAGGGGAAAAGCTTGATAGTGCTGCAACAAAAGGTGCAGTGGAAAAGCTAAGAGGAGAGTTTGCTGAAGAGCTAAAGAAGCTTAACGATGAAGTTGTAAAGCTAATTGATAGTGCTGCAACAAAAGATGAAGTGGAAGAGCTAAGTAAGAAGTTTAGTAGTTTCACGACAAAATTAGATGAAATTTCAAAGCAAGCTAATGGTGCTGCAACAAAAGATGAAGTGGAAGAGCTAAAGGCAAAGATTGCTAGTGCTGCAACAAAAGATGAAGTGGAAGAGCTAAGTAAGAAGTTTAGTAGTTTCACGACAAAATTAGATGAAATTGTAAAGCAAATTGGTAGTGCTGCAACAAAAGATGAAGTGGAGGAGCTAGTGACAAAGATTGCTAGTGCTGCAACAAAAGAAGAACTAAAGGCAGGGCTTAATGGTGCTGCAACAAAAGAAGAGCTAAAGGCAGGGCTTAATGGTACTGCAACAAAAGAGGAATTAGAAGAAAGGTTTGGTAATTTCATAAAGGAAGATGAAGTAAAAGAAGAGCTGCAGATGAACTTTTATGGAAAAGATGAAGAAAGAGAAAAGATGACATTAGATAATGTTATGCTTCCAAACAATATAAAACAAAAGTTGGTAAGGATTTATCAACCAAATGCTCTAGAAAAAAGAGAAGGATACATTTTGCATGGTCCACCAGGAACTGGTAAAACTATGATTGCTAGGGCAATTGCGAGTGAAACTAAAGGTATATCTGCATTTATAAGTGTTTCTGCTTCTAGTTTGTTTAATATACAAAATATAGATGATCTTTTTAAAAAAGCAAAAGAAAACGCTCCTTGTATAGTTTTTATAGATGAAATTGAAGGCTTTGGCAAAATGCGTAATCTTCATGGTAATAATGTAGAATATTTAGATCATTTCTTAACTAAAATTGGTGGCTTTGACTCTATAAAAGATGTGACGGTGGTTGCTGCAACTAATCGTATCTCTGATTTAGATGGAGCACTTACTAGGTGTATGGTCCCAGAGTGTGATGGTGTGGATTTAGTATAAATAATTCTGGAGACTGTGTCCACTGATAACATATAAATTCATAAGGAGTAAGACCCTTAAGAGTTTTGAGTCTCTTTGCATAATTATAAGCCATAACAAAGTTATAAAGGTGTTCTTTAAGTTGCTGGTGCGATTGATAGTAATACTTCTTAACTGTAGCATCCTTTAAAGTTTTATTCATACGCTCGACTTGCCCATTCGTCCAAGGATGGCTAACTTTTGTCAAACGATGTTCAATAACATTCTCTTCGCAAACTCTATCAAATATATGTTGGAAAGCATACTTATGACGCTTCTGGTTTGTAAATTGTATACCGTTATCTGTCAAAATAGTATGGATTTTATACGGTAAAATTCTAATCAAATTACGTAAGAACTCAGCAGCTATGGGTTTTGTAGCACTGTTACACAACTCAACATAGGTAAATTTGGATGTCCTATCAATAGCAACAAACAAATGTAATTTGCCCTCCTCAGTTCTAACTTCAGCAATATCAATATGAAAGTAACCGATAGGATATTGTTTGAATTTCTTTTTTGACTTAACTTCTCCATCAACAGCTGGTAATCTGCTAATGTTGTGTCTTTGTAAACAACGATGCAAGCTAGAGCGAGTCAAATGCGGAATTGTAGACTGCAGAGCGTAAAGGCAATCATCTAGTGGCAGTAGTGTATACTTGCGAAATGTAACTATTATAGCTTCCTCTTCTAGCGTTAAAACAGTTGATCTTGGATGCTTTGGACCCATATCAGCATCTTTCGTAAATGAACGTTTTCTCCACTTAATAATAGTTTTTGGATTAAGGTTATAATGCTTGGAGAGTTTTGCTATGCTCTCTTTTCTATTTTGTATTGCTCTACGAATCGTCTGTGTTGTTTTGGCGCACCCATGTAATATCTGTCCCATAATGACTCCTTAAATGATGATGATAGTATACCATCACTCTCTGGGACCATACAACTAGGGGTGGTCGTTTGAGCAATCACATTAATATTCCTCCATTAGACACAAACACACGTAAAAAAATAATAAATGAGCATCTGAAAGAAACAAAACCTGACTTGCTTAAAAGAGTTTTAGACGAGACTAAAGGTTTTTCACCCGCAAATCTAATTATTTTATTACGTGAATTGGAAGAAAAAAAATTCACTAGCGCGTCTAAGGTTGGGGAATTCTGTCAACATTTTAAGAAGACTCATGGTATAGATAATGTGTCGAATAAGCAGCGTACTAACGAGGAAACGCTAAACACGCTGGAAAAAACTCCATTACAAGAAACAGCTAGTTCACTGAAAATGATAAAGGATCTAAGCAGTGAACATTCATCAGAATTGGGAAAAATAGATAAAGATAAGTTCGTTAATGAGCTACCTTCCTTAAGTCATATGTCCACACCAAAAACAAAAAATTCTACTCAATATAGAACAAAGCCTCCAAGAAAATCTCCTAAAAAGAAAGATGAGGATGAGAATAAAGAAAATTCAGAGCAACTAAATCACGAAAATCTTGATACAAATATCAACAGCCCTCATTTATCGCCTTTTAAAGACACAACAAATAATTCCTATTACACCTTAACGATGTAAGTGCAGGAACCTCCACAGATAAGAGAATTTTAATAAATATATACAAGACTGCTGAACGTGGGGGGGAGGGGAGTAATGAGCAATTTGCTTAGTGAGGCTAATGCATTTTATTTTGTAGCTAGTTCCTTAGCTACTCTTACGTTACTTACATCTTTAGCGCTTATTGTAACTTCTAATGTGCCTCTTCCTCTAATTCTTGCTTTAGCTACATTATCTGTTTTGGTGCTTGCACTTTCGTATAAAATAATTAGTAATAATAAAAAAATAGAGGTTGAGAGAAATAAATTCGCTCAGAAAGAGCAAGAGTTGGAAAATAAAATAACTCTAGGAAAGGAAGCTGAAAAAGCTGCAAACAAAGAAGTGGAAAAATTAAAACATGAATTAACTCGAGAAAAGCAAAATTTAGACAAGAGAGCAAAAAAATTGAATCAGAAAGTAAATGAGTCAGAAGTTGAGAGAGAATCTCTTCTTGAAGAAAAAAAATCTTTAGAGAAAAAATTAGAAACAGCAAAGAATCGTACGTTTGAAATAGACAATGAATTGGACAAAACAAGAAAGGAAATAGGTAAGCTTAATGAGCAGGAAGAGAAATTAAAACTTGAAATCTCATGTTTAAAGAAACAGTTGGAAGAAAGAAGTAGATTTATTGCAAAGCTGAAGATGGAAGTGGATGATAATAAACATTTAGAGCTAGAGAATAAGGGGTTAAATGATAGAATAGAAACATCACGTGAAGTACAAAAGGCACTACGTGAGAAAAAACATGAACTTAGTGAAAAAGTAGAGGCATTGAATAAGGAAAAAAATAGATTTTCTAAAGAAGTAGAGGAATTACGTGAAGAACAAGAAAGACTGCATGCAAACTTAGATAAGCTACAATGTAAAATTAAAGAGGTCAACAAAGAAAAGAAAAATTTATCTAAAGAATTAAAAGAGAAATTTGAAGAGTTAGATGAAGCAAATGGTTTAATTAAAAATCAATCTTTTGAGTTAGATGGGATAAGAAAAGATTGTAATAATGAAGTAAAAAGTTTAAGAAATTCACTTTTAGAACGAGACAGTCAAATAGAAGATTTTTTGAAAGAGAAAGAAAAACAAGTGAATTTTGCGCAACTGTTGATAAGATGCGTAACAGACAATATAGAAGAACCAATAAGAAATAATGATGGAAAAGCAATATTAGATACGATTCAAATATTAAAGTCTGCGTTACAAGGAGAAATTGCACGGCTTTTGCCAGACGAAACGCCTTCTTCTTCGCTGGAAGATCTTGGATATGAATCATTATTTGTCAGTCGCTCATCCACCCCGACCAAGTTGCCAAATTCACTATTGACAGAATCTTATGAACGCAGTCAGTTCAATCAGAGTGAAAGTATTTGCAAAACACAACAATGAGTCTTATTATAAGATAAATCATGCAAGATAATGAACCCAATAATATGCGCACTGGATACACAAGACTTAAATAAGGCTATTTCTCTAGCTAATGCTCTGCGTGGTAAAGTTGGCATGGTAAAGCTGGGATTAGAATTTTTTGCTGCTCAAGGTCTTTCTGGAGTGCAAGAAGTTGCAAAATGCAATGTACCAATTTTTTTAGATCTGAAATTGCATGACATTCCAAACACTGTAGCCAAAACAGTTGAAGTAATAAAAGTTCTGAACATTGAAATGTTAACTCTGCACATCAGCGGTGGAACAAAAATGCTTGAAGAAGCGCTAAGTGTAGTGCAAGGCACAAAAATAAAGCTGATTGGGGTGACAGTGCTAACTAGTATGAGCAATGAGGATTTAAACGAGCTTGGAGTAGCAAGAGAGGCAAAATCACAGGTAATTTTGCTTGCAAAGCTTGCAAAAAAGATTGGACTCCATGGAGTAGTCTGTTCTGCACTAGAAGCTCAAGAAGTGCGCCGAGAATGCGGTGAAGACTTTAAAATTATTACTCCAGGAATTCGTATAGATCCAGGTCATGACGACCAAAAAAGAACAGCAACACCAAAAGAAGCAATAAATTCAGGAGCTGATTATATCGTCATTGGCAGACCCATTACAAAAACTACAAGTAGTGCGGAGCTAATATTGAAATCCATGAAAGAATTTTAATATAATAACTTAATTTATAAAAATACTAACATATTAATTAGGAATAAGCATGAGTAATATCAATAGAATAATACGCGAAGTAATCAAGGAATTCCGCTCAAAATTACCAGATAAGGAAATAGAGGAATATTCTGACAAATTGAATAAGCTACATATCTACCAGTGCAATAAGCATATAATAGAAAATAAGAAGCTATATCATTATACAATAAATGGGAAAACCCATGCTATGGGTCAGCATGGGCATAATTTTGTCAAGAGTTTAGAAGTTATCTTGAGGAATAAGCCACAAATTTCCTTAGAAGAGGTAATTGATTTTATGGAAAAAATAATTAATTTTGGTATTGATAGTTGTTATGGAGCATTTGAGATGATATTTGAATCTCGCTCTGGTGTTACAATAGATGATGCAGTTAATTTTGTAAAAGATAGCTTATCTAGTAAATTTTATGGATTCCATGGCAGTGGGATTTTCAAAGTAATATTAGAACTTAATCCAGAGAGCTCTCTTGAAGAGATAGAGAAACAATTTAGCAAAGTAGTAGATCCTTACTTTCTTAATGCTTGGAGTCGAGAAAGTGAAAGGGCTTTTGCTAAGATATGTAGGTTATGTAGAGAAGGACATGTGGAGAGTATGCAGAAATTTGATTTTAGCAATTTTAATTTAGATCAAGATAGTGCTGGAGCATTAAGAGCACTGTTACAGTATTGTGTTGACGTTTCTAATCAAAAAGCTTTAGGTGATTCACATGAATTGCATAGAGAAGAGATGGAGGGGATATATAAATTTGATGATAATTACGATTTAAATTTAGATAGTGATCATAATGATAGTATCTGGCATTGAAATTATACTACAATAATAAAATAACTGGATAAAAATTATCACCAAAAAAATTCAAAAAAGTGCTTGACATAAAAGAACGAACATTATATAGTGTCATTATCTTTTATTTTACCTCGCTTAATTTAATTACTGGATTAAGCTTACAGTACTAAGCGTGGCACAAAGTGCCACGCTATTTTTCGGTTTACATTTTCAACAGATAAAAAATGATGCCATTTCAGTGCCAAGCACATAACTGTACGGATATTCATTTTTAAAGGTAAATTGCACAACAGATGATGTCATTCCAGTGCTTGACACTGGAATCCAGAAATTTTGCTTATAACTGAGCTGATGAGCTAAAGGTAGTTGTCTTACGCTAAAACAAACGTTTTTAATTAAGTTGCATAGAAGCTGGATCCCAGTGTCAAGCACTGGAATGACATCGTTTACTATGTACCATATTGCAATATTCGTACAACTGTGGGAAACATCTATGGATGCCATTCCTATTACCTTATTTCCATTTTTATTTCATTTTCAAAGGAGGCTATTATGTCACTTACCGATATCGCTCACCGTATCAATGAACTCGCTTCATCATGGGAGCAATTTAAATTAATAAATGATCGCAAACTAAAAGAAATTGAAAGCAAAGGGCGTGCTGATTCTGCAACAATTGAGCAGCTATGCAAGGTAAATAATGCCATTGATAGTTGCAAAGAGCGTTTAGACTTGATCGAAACTGCAGCTCAACGCCCAGAAGTAAATACAGATTTTAGCACAAGCGATAAATATTTTTCTGATTATATCCGCAAGGGAATGGAAAGCGGTTTATCACACAAAACCCTCAGTGGAGATGACAGTGATATCGGAGGGTATCTAGTTACTCCGCATATTGTAAAACGCATAAACAAGCGCGTAACTGATTCGTCCCCAATGCGACAAATATGCTCCAGTCAAAGAATCTCTACTGAAACATTGGATTACATTATAGAAGATTTTGACCGCGCCGGTGCAGGTTGGAGCAGTGAAACAGTAGATGATGAGGACGGTGGCAATAAGTCTAAGTATGATTTTGCAAAAGATACGGACACGCCCAAAATCCAAAAGATTTCCGTCACAACTTACGAGTTATATGCTCAACCACAAATATCACAAAAGTTACTCGATGATGCGTTTGTCGATGTTGAGAGTTGGCTGGTGGAAAAGATTGCCGAGACTTTTAGTAAGGAAGAAAGCGAAGCCTTCATTAAGGGTGAGGGCACTTTTCAACCAAAAGGAATTTTAGCTTATGAAAATGGAAACAGTTATAATAAAATAGAGCAAGTTAAAACTGAAAAATTAGATAGTGATTCAATAATGATGTTGTATTACTCTCTGGACGAATATTATTCCAAAAATGCGTCATTTTTGATAAACAGGAGTACGTTGAAGGATATCAGGCTGCTAAAATCTCAAACAGGTCAGTATCTCTGGCAGCCAAGTCTGTCGCTTGAAGCTCCAGATACTTTAATGGGAATACCAGTATATCAATCTGCCGATATGCCACCAGCGCCAAACAATCAGCTACCAGTAATTGCGATGGCAGATTTCAAACAAGCTTATAAGATTGTAGATAACAGAGGAATGAGAATATTAAGAGACCCTTATACGAATAAACCTTATGTGAGGTTTTTTGTCACTAAGCGTGTCGGCGGAGAGGTTGTAAACACCAGTGCTATTAAATTGTTGAAAGTTGCGAGCAAGTACTAAAAACTTCCGCAGCATCATCTTTATAGCTGATCAAAGCAACACGTCATACCGCGATTCATTCCATAACTGTACGAACATTGTGATTTTGGCCCATCAGGAGGGTGTCATCCCAGTGCTTGACACATATAGCTAAACTGACTTAGATTTACCGACAGTTTGAAAAACAAAAATTCGTCATTCCGCTCTTGGGTTAGCTATAGTTTGCTATATTATGTGATTTTATTTTTAGCGTTGCTTCTTATATTATGTAATTTATTTTCCATAATGTATATTATGTAATTTTCGATGCTAAGATCTGTTATAGCTCTCAGTATGATATGAGTGATTCTCTTTTAATAATTATTTTTTAAATAGTTTGTTGGTTCATCAATTTCTTTAGGATTGATATCTACAATTATTTTTCCGTTTTTTAACAGAATAATCCGATCTGATATTTTTGTTAAAAAATCCAAATTGTGAGAAGCGATAATCATAGTAATACCCATATCTCTAACTGATTGTAGTAGTTCCACAACGTCGACTATTGTTACTACATCTAAACCAGACGTTGGCTCATCGCATAATAGAATCCTTGGATTCATCATTAAGCTTCTGGCAAGCGCAACCCGCTGTTTTTGCCCACCGGATAGATTACTAGGGTAATCATTTTTTTTAGAAGCAATACCCAAAGACTCAAGTAGTGAATCACTTTGATCCTGAGTTTTGTTTTTAAGTTTGGGAGCATATGTAAGATTTTCCCAGACAGTCATATGTGGGAAAAGTTGAAAATCCTGAAATACAAAACCAGTACTATCATTGCATTCAATGCTACCAGAATCTAAAACTTCGAGTTTTTGTATACAACGTAACAATGTTGATTTACCACTACCAGAAGGACCAGCAAGACCAACTATAGATTGTTCTATAATCAGGTTAATATTATTAAGTACTGGAACATTATTAAATAATTTACAAACATTATGCATTTTTATCATATATACCTTTCTGTTCAATCTTTTTGCCTATATATTCAATTAGTAATACAAGAGCGTAATAATAAGCCCCAGCAAGACAAAGTGGTATAAAATAAGTAAATTGTTCTGCTGCAAGCATTTGCGCAGAGCGCATAATATCAACACCACCAATAGTAGAGATTAATGCCGTTTCTTTAAGAAGTGCAATGATCTCATTTATCATTGCAGGAAGAATATTTTTAATAACTTGTGGTAATATAATATCTCTCCACATATAGAAACTAGGTATTTGTAAAGTTTTAGCTGCTTCAAACTGGTTTTTTGATATAGTTTCAATACCAGCTCGTAAAATCTCAGCAATATAAGCACAGCTATTTAGACCAAATGCTATAATGCCAGCACTAAATATGTTTAATTTAATTCCTGCAATGGTTGGAGTCATAAAATAAACAACACTTAACTGTAATATAAGGGGGGTGCCACGTATTACAGATATAATTCCATTAATTAATGGAATACAGATCTTATTATATCTGAGTACTGAAAATAACCCTCCTAGACTCATACCTAAAAGCAGTCCTCCAATCAATAATTTTAAAGTAAAGGCAAGGCCTGTTCCAACAAACAAGAAATTAGAAATTAATTCTTGCATCAGTTATCTCCTAGCCATTTTTCTGCTATCTTTTGTATTACACCTTTACTTTCTAAACTTTTTAACGCCTCGTTTATTTTATCCTTTAAATCAGATCCTTTATTCACAGCAATAGAATAACCATTATCTGACTTAGCGATGGCTGACCATGATAGACCAGGATTTTTTTTGCTAAATACTTTACCTTGGAATTCATCAATTAGGACGCCATCAACATGACCAGACTTTAATGTTTCTACAGCTTGATTATTATTGTCTATAGCAATAATTTGAGCTGTTGTAGGAACATGCTCTTTTAGCCAAATTTCCATGACAGTTCCTAGTTGAACGGCTATCTTCTTGTGAGTTAAGTTGTTTATACCGGCTATGGGTTTATTTTTGTGATATAGAATACCAAATTCCCCTGTATAATAACTATTTGAAAAATCAAAATTTTTTTCACGCTCTTCTGTGCTACCAATAGTAGATATAGCAGCATCTACAGAATTACTTTGCAATGCTGCAAATATAGTACTAAACTGCATATCTTTAAATATCGCTTCTTTACCTAACTCTTTTGCTACTAATTGAGCAAGCTCAATGTCAAAGCCAGTAAATTTACCATTTTCATAATATTCAAAAGGTGGATAATCTGCAGAAATTGCAAATCTAATGATATTATCGTGTTTATCTTCCTTGCATCCTGTTAATAGAATACTTATCACTATAATAGCATTTAAAATATATTTTTTCATATTACTAATTTATATTCATGTTTTATTCATCTTATGAGTATAGACATTAAAAATTGAATAGTCAAGAAATAATGAATATAATTTCAAATATACTTATTACATATTCAATATGAGGAAAATGCATAATGCATGACAACACACTAGGTGAACATATTTTAAATATTATTCAAAATCACGAAATTTTAGAGCAGAGCGATTTACAGACCTTGCTTAAAGAAAGAGGGCACAACATTCCTCAGGCTACTTTATCAAGAAAATTAAAAAAACTTAAAATTGCCAAAGTTGCTGGTGTATATAAAGTAATCGATATCAACCAGTATCAATTACCATTGATACTTAATATGCAAATTTCGGATTTTGGTTTAATAGTACTACATACCCAACCAGGACAAGCTAGCAGTCTGGCTTACTTTCTAGATCAGAAATATGTTATTTATTCATTAAATAATAGCAAAAACATAGGAATTATAGGAACTATAGCAGGTGATGATACAGTATTATTGATCATCAAAAGTAAGACTGAACTTAACAAAGTATTACAATCAATTTATAAAACATTTCCATATTTAAGTCTTGAATAAGAATGTTGTAAGTTAAAAATGTGATATAAAGGAGATAAGAGGGATTTCTTTGTTTAAATCTTTGTCTTCTTTTTTTCAATATACCTACATATCAGAATGGACAATTCATATAGAATCAGCATAGGTATTGCAAGCCCTACTTGGCTTAATACATCAGGTGGAGTTAAGATTGCAGCGATAATAAAAATTACCACTATCGCGATTCTGCGTTTATTTGACAAACTTTGTGTAGTGAGTAACCCTACTCTCACCATTAATGTGAGTATTACTGGAATTTGAAATGCAGTGCCAAAAGCAAACATAAATTGGAGAACGAGGTCTAAATATTCGCTAACTGATGGCATAAACTCTATTGGTATACCGAAAGATTTCCCACTATGTTCAAAAGTGATGAAAAACTTCCAGGCTAAAGGAAATATATAGTAATAGACTACAGTAGCTCCCGTTACAAATAAAACCGGTGTTGCAATCAAGTATGGCAACAACACTGCCCTTTCACTTTTATATAACCCAGGTGCTAAGAACATATAAAATTGCCATGCAAACACAGGAAAAGAAAACAAAAGTGCGCTCATTATTGCAACTTGGAGATACACAAAAAATGCCTCTGTTAAGTCTGTGTAAATTAAAGAAAAACCTTCGCTACCTTTTGTTGCTTCTATTAAAGGTGCGAGTAAAAAACGGTATATATTTTCCTTAAAGTAATAACAAAAACCAAAAGCAACGCAAAAAAATAGAAAGCAAAAGATAACTCTTTTTCTGAGTTCCGCAAAGTGCTCATAAAATGAGGCGTATTTGTTTGAGTTCCAGTTCATACTTTACTATAGCTCAATAATGCTATGTCTAACATTCTCAGCGAAAAAGCCCACTCATTGTCATACCACGCTGCAACCCTGCATATATCACCTGTAACATATGTACCAGTTAAATCCACAATTGCACTATAAGGGTTATGCACAAAATCTATTGAGACTAAAGGTTCCTCGCATATAGAAAGTACATTTGACATTGGATAACCCTCTGTCATCCTAGTACCCTCTGATGTCATCTTAGTACCCTCTGATGTCATCCGAGTAGCTGACACTGGGATCCAGAAATTAGATTCCAGCGTCACGCGCTGGAATGACGTAGAGGAGAGAGCTGCATCCTTAAATATTTCATTGATTTCTTCAACGGTCGCTTTCTTATCAGTCGTAAATGTAAAATCAACCATAGAAACATTGCTAACCGGAACTCTGACGGCAGTGCCATCTAGCTTTCCTTTTAATTCAGGAATGACAGAACCAATTGTTTTTGCTGCCCCGGTTGTAGTTGGCACCATAGATAATCCGCAAGCCCTTGCTCTACGCAAATCTTTATGATTACCATCAAGAACATTTTGATCATTCGTGTAGGCATGTATAGTAGTCATAAAACCGCTTTTTATACCTAAACTGGAGTGTAGGACTTTCACAATCGGAGCAAGGCAATTTGTAGTGCAAGAACCTGCTGATATCACTTTATGCTCTTTTTCGAGCATATCGTTATTCACACCATAAACTATAGTGACATCAGCATCCGGAACTGGAGCAGAGACAATTACTTTCTCTGCATTGTGCCTTATTGCTTCTTCACGTTTGTTGAATGCACCAGTACATTCAAGTATTACATCAACATTCCAAGGAATATTTTCAGGGCTCCGTTCTCTATACAAAGAAAACTTTCTGCCATTTATGGATAGCCAATTTTGAGACTCATTAAAATCAATATCACCACTGAATTTGCCATGAATAGAATCATATTTAATCAAATGTGCATGCTGCTTTGCACTGAGCGATCCATTGATAGCTACAACTTCTATTTGCTCACTATACTTTTCTATTTCATAAATAGCACGCAATACGCCTCTGCCTATTCTACCAAGGCCATTAATTCCTACACGAATCGTCATCTCTTCATTCAAAAAATTTAATTATAGAGGATATCACTTGATATTTCATTTTATTCTTTTGCTTTTCTATCGATATGAACATTATAGCAAGGAGACAGGGCTAAAAACTTGCTTGACAAACTCCGCCAGCCCCCTTATCATGATAGTGAAGCTATTGTATTTGCTTTCGC